>JAAYKS010000312.1 GCA_012522285.1 Clostridiaceae bacterium
CGCACATAAAGAGCAGGGGGTGTCAACGGATTGGATGCCCGACTCGGCTTCTCTGCCGGACAGGAAAAGCCGGGTGCCCAGCCCGGACGCCAGCTCCGAAAAGGGAATCCCCCTTTCCGCGCAAAACGCGGCGACAAGATCGGTGTTGCCGCGTTCGAATCCCATCCGCACAGTCGCGGCGGCCAAGGTGAACCGGACCGGGTGATAGGCGGACAGCCGGTGCAGCGCGTGGAGCAGTGCCATGCTGTCCTTGCCGCCGGATATACCGACCAGAAGGCGGTCTTCGGGTCGCACCATCCGGAAATCAAACAATGCTTTTTGGACGGCGGAAACCAGCTTGTTGCGCGTGTCGTTCTTCATGCATCGAGTATAGACGGCACATTGTCTGCCCGCAAGACGACGTCAAAGACCTGCGGTTGCGCCGGTTTACCGAGGGCGTATAATGGTTGCGGACTCTATCCTGTCTGAAAGAGAGCGTGGATTTTCCATGGGCACAACCTATCTTCTTCAGGTCGCCGGGCTCGAGCGCGAACTGCCGGTCTGCCGCATCACGGACGATTTATACATCGGGGCGTTTGTCATCTTCGGAGACATCGAACTCACCCAGGCCTGTGCGGAGGCATTGCTGCGGATCGCGCCGCCGTACGATATCCTGATCACCGCAGACAGCAAAGGGATTCCCCTGGTCTACGAGATGGCCCGGCAGCGCGGCGACGAGCGCCATGTGATCGCCCGCAAGGCCGCAAAACTCTATATGAAAGATGTGGTATCCGCCGAGGTGCGGTCGATCACAACCGACCGGATCCAGACGCTGTATCTGGACGGAGGGGACGTCGAACACCTCCGCGGTCGCCGTGTCCTGATCGTGGACGACGTGATCAGCACCGGCGAGTCATTGCGCGCGCTGGAGGAGTTGGTCGACAAGGCCGGCGGGGAAATCGTCGGCCGCATGGCGATCCTGGCAGAGGGGGAGGCCGGCAAGCGGAACGACATCCAGTATCTGGCCTATCTGCCGCTGTTGAACGCGGACGGAACCCCCAAGGACTGAGACACCCGCAGCCTTCGGGCAGGACACGGGAGGTGGCTTAGGGATGCGAACCATCGGCGCGAAGGCACAACAGACTGTGGACCGTGAAGCGCCATCCCGTCTGGGCATCACCTTGCACGATCTCATGATCCGGGCGGCAGAGGCCGTTGTCCGTGTTGTTTTACTGCGGCTCCGCGACGACAGACACCCCGTGGTGTTTGTTTGTGGCTCCGGCAACAACGGCGGAGACGGGTACGCCGCTGCGCACAGATTGGCCGCGCTGGGTCACGATGTCTCGGTGCTGGAAGCCGCTCCCGAACGGCCGCGCAGTTCCCTGGCCGCACGGGAGCGTGCGCTGGCGGACAAGGCGGGGTTGTTGCGGATCGTGGATCCCGGCACGGCTTTTCCCGATCATTGCCTGGTGGTTGACGCGGTGTTCGGTGCCGGCTATAGCGCTTTGCGTCCGCTGGACCCGGCCGTATCCGCGTTGTTTCTTGCCGTGGAGGACGCCAGATCCCGCGGTGCAACGGTGGTGTCGGTCGACTTGCCTTCCGGTGTCGAGGCGGATACCGGTCGCGCCTGTCCCGGGGCGGTACAGGCGGATGCGACCGTGACGTTTGTCCGTCCAAAGCCCGGTCTTTTTTTGTATCCCGGCCGCCGGTACGCCGGTAGGATCGTGACCGATCCGATCGGAATTCCGGCACTTCTCGTCGACGAACTTCTCTCCGGGTTGCCGGACGAGCCGCTTTTGCTGGATGCCGCTTCGATCCATCCGCTGGCTGTTCCGCGTCCGGCCGACGCCCACAAGGGGACGTTTGGACGGGTGCTGGTGACCGGCGGTTCGCCCGGTATGGGCGGTGCGGCGACTCTCGCGGTCGGTGCCGCGCTGCGCAGCGGTGCCGGACTCGTACAGGCGCTGGTGCCAAAAGACGCGCGCGTGGGGATAGATGCACGCCATCCGGAAGCGCTGGGCGCGGCGGTGGATCCGTTTCCTCCCGATCCCGCGACGGCCCTTCGGTTGAGTGCGGACAAACAGGCGGTCCTGGTCGGTCCCGGTCTGGCACCCGACCCTGCGGCAGAAGAACTGGTCGCGGCTTTGTGTGTCTGTCCGTCGCCGGTGGTACTGGATGCGGGGGCTCTGACCCTCGCAGCTTTCCGCCCGGAACGGTTTGTGCCGTTGCTTGCGTCCCGCGTATCCCGCGGGATGCCCTATGCGGTACTCACACCCCATCCGGGCGAATTTGGCCGGCTGGCACCGGACCTGGACCGTTCCGATCCGGTGGCGGCCGCACGGGATTGTGCGTCCCGCTGGAGCTCCGTCGTGGTTCTGAAGGGTGCGGGGACGGTCGTCGCGTCGCCCGACGGACGATGTGCGATCAACACCACCGGAAACGACGGCCTGTCCAAAGCCGGATCCGGAGATGTACTGGCCGGGCTTCTGGCCGGGCTGTTGGCACAGGGGATGGATCCGTGGGAGGCCGCTTGCGCCGCGGTATGCCTGCACGGGATGGCAGCCGACATCGCCGCGCGCCGATCGGGCAGACGGAGCATGCTTCCCGGGGATCTGGCCCTTTGTTTCGGCGATGCGTTTAAACAAGCGGGATGGGAGAACAACACATGGATGGAATGATGCCGAACCGCTCCTGGGCGGAGGTGGACCTGGACCGGAGCGGGCACAATGCGCGCAGGATCCGCGCGATAACTCGCCGTACGGCGGAAGTGATGGGGGTCGTCAAAGCGGATGCCTACGGGCACGGGGTTTCCCGCGTCGTACCGGTGCTGCTGGAAAACGGGGTGACCCGCCTGGCGGTTTCGATGCTCGACGAGGCACTGGAACTGAGAAAACAGGGAATCGATGTCCCGATTCTGGTGTTGGGGTATACCGATCCCCGGCGGGCGGAAGAGATCATCGCGGGCGGGATCACGCAGACGGTGTACAGCCGGGATCTCGCGACGGCACTCTCGGAGGCCGCCGGCCGCCTGGGGCGGGAAGCCAGAATCCACATCAAAATCGACACCGGCATGGGTCGGGTCGGATTTCTGGCGGGCTTCGAGGCAGTACGGGACACCCTCTGGATCGCACAACTGCCGCGGTTGGTCATCGAAGGTGCTTACACCCATTTCGCGTCCGCGGACGAAGAAGATCCGGAGTACACCCTTCACCAATATGCACGTTTCACCGGTGTCTGTGCGGAACTGGATGCCGGCGGCGTCCCCATCCCGATCAAACATGCCTGCAACAGCCCCGCCATCCTTCGGTTCCCGTCCATGCATATGGACATGGTTCGGGCCGGCCTGATTTTGTATGGCATGATCCCCTCGCCTTATTGCGGTGAGTCGCGCGGGCTTTTACCCGCTATGACGCTCAAGTCCAACGTGGTGCTGTGCAAATCCCTTCCGCCGGGAAGCCCGGTGAGTTACGGGAGGACGCATGTCACATCGGACCGCGCGGACATCGCGACCATCCCGATCGGATACGCGGACGGGTATTCGCGTTCTCTGGCGAATCGCGCGCAGGTTCTCCTGCATGGCCGCCGCGCACCGGTGGTCGGGCGGATTTGCATGGACATGTGCATGGTCGACGTGAGCGGTCTGGAGCACCCCGTAAAAGTGGGGGACGAGGTGGTTTTGTTCGGTCATCAAGGGGAGGCACAGATCCCGATCGAGGAGATGGCGGACTGGATGGGTACGATCAACTACGAGGTGACCTGTCTGATCGGACGACGGGTGCCGCGCGCTTATCTGAGCGACGGAACGGTCGGAAATGTGACGAATTACTTGCTGTGACGTGAGGGAGTCTCAGGTCGGTTTATGATATACTTCTACCAGAAAAAAACGGCCTCTGCCGGAGGCATGCTAAGTTCCGGAAGGAGAGTAGAAATGGACGCTCAGGCTAAGAAAGACGTTGCGCTGTTTGCTGCCAGGATGCGCAGACACATCGTCGAACAGGTATTTAGGGCACAGTCCGGCCACATCGGCGGATCGATGTCCAGCGCCGACATCCTCGCAGTATTGTACACACAGGTCATGCGAGTGGATCCCGCCGATCCGAAAAATCCGGACCGCGACCGGTTTGTCCTTTCCAAAGGGCATTGTTCGCCCGCGCTGTACGCTGCACTCGCACTGAAGGGATTTTTCCCCGAGGCCGATCTGCAGGGATTCCGCAGCATCGGGAGCTATCTGCAGGGACATCCCAGTATGAAAGACGTATCCGGGGTTGACATGTCCACCGGTTCGCTCGGACAGGGGATCTCCGCTGCCGTCGGGATGGCGATCGCAGGCAATCTCGACAAGAAGGACTACCGCGTCTATGCAATCCTCGGAGACGGGGAAATCCAGGAGGGGCAGGTCTGGGAGGCCATGATGGCCGGAGCACATTTCAAGCTCGACAACCTGTGCGCGTTTTTGGATTACAACGGACTGCAGATCGACGGAGACATCCGGGAAGTCATGAACCCGGAGAATGTCGCGGACAAATTCAGCGCGTTCAACTGGAACGTGATCGAGATCGATGCGCACGACACCGATCAGATCCTGGACGCGATCGATCAGGCCAAAGCCACCAAAGGGAAGCCGACCATTGTGGTCGCCCACTCCCACAAAGGCAAGGGCGTGTCGTTTATGGAAGATCAGGCGGGCTGGCACGGCGTTGCACCCAAGCCCGACGAATATGAAGCCGCGATCCGCGAACTCGATGCCGAGATCGCCGCACGGGAGGGATAAGCACCATGGCAAAAATTGCGACCCGAGAAGCATATGGAAAAGCGCTCGTGGAGTTCGGCGCCAATCCCGACATCGTCGTGATGGACGCGGACCTCTCCAAATCCACGTATACCAATTTGTTTAAAAAAGCCTACCCGGAGCGCCACATCAACATGGGCATCGCCGAGGCCAATATGATGTCGGCCGCCGCGGGAATCGCCACTTGCGGGAAAACCGTGTTCGCCTCCACGTTTGCGATCTTCGCGTCGGAGCGGGCGATCGAACAGGTCCGCAACTCGATCTGCTACCCCAACCTCAACGTCAAGGTCTGCGCAACCCACGCGGGTCTGTCGATCGGTGAGGACGGAGCCTCCCACCAGATCGTCGAGGATATCGCGATCATGCGCGCGATCCCCAATATGCGCGTCATCTCGCCCTGCGATGCCGAGGAGACCCGAATGGCTGTTCGCTACATCCTGGATACCCCGGGACCGTTCTACCTCAGACTGGGCCGCCTTGCCGTAGAAACCGTCTACGAAGAAGGGGAATGCCCCTTTACCTTTGGCAAGGGGATCCAGTTGCGGGACGGAACGGATCTGACCATCGTTGCCACCGGTCTGATGGTTCAGGAATCTCTCAAGGCGGTCGAAATCCTCAAAGAAAAGGGAATCTCCGCCCGACTGATCGACATTCACACCATCAAACCGATCGACCGCGACATTCTGGCCAAGGCATCTCATGAGACCGGCCTGATCGTAACCGCCGAAGAACACAATGTGTACGGTGGACTGGGCGGCGCGGTCGCGGAAGCCCTCGCACTGACCCATCCCTGCCGTATGGCAATGGTCGGTGTCCAGGATCGTTTCGGCAGGTCCGGGAAACCCGCGGAAGTACTGGCGGCCTATGGCCTCACTGCGGAAGAAATCGCCCTCACGGCTGAGCGGTTGTTCGCCGAGAAGAACAACTGAGGAGAGACGAGATGGACGAACGCAGGCGGGTCGGGAAAAAAGTGAGGTGGCTCGCGAAAGCCGGCATATTGACGGCGGTCGCTGTGGTGCTGATGTACCTTGAGTTTCCTCTTCCCTTGATGCCGGATTTCCTCAAGTTCGATTTTAGCGAAGTTCCGGTATTGCTGGCCGCGTTTTCCATGGGGCCTCTGGCGGCGATCGCAATCGAGTTTGTCAAGAACCTGATCCACCTGCCGTTCACCATGACGGGGGGAATCGGGGAACTGGCCAATTTCCTGGTCGGCGCTTGTTTTGTCGGCACCGCGGGATGGGTTTACAAAGTCCGCAAGACCCGAAAAGGTGCCGTAGCGGCGATGGGATTCGGCACACTGGCGTTGATCGTCGCCGGGGTGGTGATCAACTACTTTATCACGTTGCCCTTCTATATCAACGTCATGGAGTTTCCGCTGGAGGCGATCATCGCCATGACGACGTCGGCGGGCAATACGATCGTAGACGGGATGTTCACACTGCTGTTGTATGTGTTTGTCCCCTTCAACTTGTTTAAAGGGGTGGTCATCTCGCTATTGGTGTATCTTTTGTACAAGCGGCTTTCGCCGTTATTGCACAAATAGCATCCGGGCCGGGCAACCGGCGCGCAAGCAGAACAAAAAAATCCGGTGGTCTTTCGCGAGACCGCCGGTTTTTTATTGGCATTCGGGTAGCAGGGGGGTCACTGACTCGGGAGGCAATCCGCCAGGCGGATCGAATTCTTTGATCAAAAGACCGCGCGGATATCCGCGCTCGTCGGAGCGGGCGGCCAGACGGAATCCGCGATTTTCATAAAATCGGACCAACGGTGTATTGGTCAACGCGGTGTGCAGCCGGACACTGCGTACTCCCTGGGCCTGCATATACTGCTCCGCGGCCTCGAACAACATGCTGCCGACCCCTTTGGACTGGTTGCCCGGGAGTACGGCAAACCGGGAGAGATACGCGTGTGCGTCCGCCTCCAGTGAGAGGCGAACCGTCCCGACGATGTTCCGCCCGACCCGCGCGACAAATACCGCGTTTTCCGTGATGTACCGCATCAGATCCAGGACGTCCTCTCCGAGTGCGTCAACCTGTCCGGGAATCCCGGAATCCCGGACATACTTTGCCATGGCGGCGCGGATCACCAGCCGGATGCCGACCGCGTCCTCCACGGTCGCCCGTTCGACCCGGATCAAATCTTCCCCTTCAGTCATGCCAGCAGGGAAGCCAGGACCGCTTTTTGCGCGTGAAGGCGGTTTTCGGCCTGATCATATACCGCGGACTGCGGACCGTCGATGACATCGGCACTGACTTCGTATCCGCGATAGGCTGGCAGGCAGTGCAGGAA
>JAAYKS010000313.1 GCA_012522285.1 Clostridiaceae bacterium
CATCGTGGGAGGCGTGGACGGAGGCGCGCTCGACAGCATGCTGTTCTACACCCTGTACCTGTACAACCTGGGTTTTGTGTACTACAAGATGGGCCTGGCCTCCGCGATGGCCTGGATCCTGATGATAGTGATCGCGGTGTTCACGGTGATCGTGTTGCGTTCGACCAGCAAAATCACCTATTACAGCGAGTAGGGGGGCAAGGATATGGTGGGACAAAAGAAACTCTATCGCACAGTCCTGTTCCTCTTTGTGCTGCTGGGCGCTACCGTGATGCTTTACCCGCTGCTGTGGATGATCGCGAGTTCTTTCAAGCCGGAACTCATGATCTTCAAAGACAAAAGCCTGATCATCCGGGAGTTTACGGTCGAGCACTACATCCGCGGCTGGAAAGGGGTGTCCGGGACCGGGTTTTTGGATTATCTGCTCAACTCATTCAAGGTGGTCATCCCAGTTGTCATCGGGAATATCCTCTCTTGCTCCATGGTGGGATTTGCGATCGCGCGCCTCAAGTTTCCGGGCAAGAACATCGTGTTCTACATCATCCTCCTGACGATGATGCTCCCGATGCACGCGACTTTGATCCCGCGGTATGTGCTATTTCTCAACCTGGACTGGATCGACTCCTACAAACCGCTGACCGTGCCGAGCTTCTTTGCGGTACAGGGCTTTTTCTGTTACTTGTTCATCCAGTTCATGCGTGGCATCCCGAGCGATATGGACCAGGCTGCGACGGTCGACGGATGCGGACCGGTCAAAATTTACCTCAAGATCATCGTCCCGCTGACCACGCCGGCCTTTATCACCACCGCGATCTTTTCTTTCATCTGGACCTATGACGACTTCTTCTCACAGCTGATCTACATCAGCGCGCCGACCAAATTTACCGTCGCGCTCGCGTTGCGCCAGTACACCGAAGCACTGGAGCTCTCTGCGTTCGGAGTGCTGTTTGCGATGTCTTCGGTCTCCTTGATCCCGATTTTCGTCTTCTTTATCACGAGCCAGAAATATCTGGTCGAAGGGATCGTCACATCCGGTATGAAGGGTTGAGCGGAGTTAAACAGGAGGTGATTATCGGCACCGCATCCCACAGCCAAGACGAACAAGCATCCCGTCGCATCGGCCGGCCGGGCCCGCATCCCGAAAGCCCGCGCCACGTGAATCCGGACGTAAGGCACAACAGCCCCATTACAAAAGGAGGAAACCATGAAGGCTAGGAAAACCATTGCTCTGACCCTGATCCTGACCCTGTTGCTCGGGGTTGCGGTCGCCTGCGACGGCGGCGGTACTACCACGCCGGCTGTGACCACCAAAGCGCCGGGCACCACACCGGTCGGCACCACCGCACCCACAACCGCCGGCACCACTGCACCGCCCGAACCCTACGAGCTTTCCGTCGCCTGGTGGGGCGGGGAAGCGCGCCACAAAAAGACCCTCGACATGATCGACGCCTATATGGCCGACTTCCCGTATGTGACGGTCGTCAGTACCTATGCCGCCTATACGGACTACTGGACCAAGATGGCGACGCTGGCCGCGGGCCGCAATATGCCCGACGTGTACCTGGTACAGCTGACCTACGTCGGCGACTATGCCTCCAAAGGGCTGATGCGCCCGCTCCAGGATCTCGTCGACGCCGGCAAGATCGATGTCTCCAACTTTACGCCCGGCGCGCTCAACGGCTCGTCGTATGACGGAAAACTGGTCGGGATCACCCTGGGCGACACCGCCAGCACGATCGTCTACAACAAGACCTTGATCGAAAGTGTCGGTTACGCACTGCCCAAGGACCAGATGACCTGGACCGAGTACTCGACCTATCTCAAAGGGCTCGCTGAAAAACTGCCGGAGGGCGTCTATGCGTCCGATCTCGGCTGCCGTCACGAACACACGATCGAGAACTTCGCCCGCCAGATGGACTTCTACGGCATCACGAGCGAAGACGGAAAATCGTTGGGCTACACCAAAGAAGCCCTGACGGAATATCTCAACTTCCATTATGATATGTTCGAGGCCGGCTGCATGCCGCCGCTGGAAGTCATGATCGAAGACCGTTCGAAGCAGTGGGGCGACTCCCTGTCCGGCAACGGCAAGATCGCGGTCTGGAACACCAACGTGAACCAGGGCAAGATCTTCCAGGCCAGCATCGAAGACGAGCTGGGCATGGCCCGTCCGATCGTCGCGGACGACGCGGTCAACCAGTACGTCGAAGCCGCGGTCTGCTCCACCTGGGCGATCTCCGGCAACACGGAAAAAGTGGACGAAGCCGCCCATTTCATCAACGCGATGGTCAACGACTGGGATCTCCAGAAGATCTACGACATGGACATCGGCGTGCCCGGATCCACCGCGATCCAGGAAGAGCTGATCAATCTGCTGGATCTTACCAAGCCGGTCGACCAGATGAAGAAGCGCGAGATTGAACTGATGCGCGACATCCTCAACACGACCATCCCGTTCAACGGACGCCCCGCGGGCTATCCGACGGCGGTCGACGATCTGTACAAGAAGATCGACGAGATCCTGTATGGCAACATGACGGTCGAGGAAGCGGTCGAAGCACACTTTGCAGCGATGGCAAGCCTACTCAAATAACCAGAGGACCGGAGGCGCAAGGAGCGGGTGGTGGGCCGATGCCGATCGCGCCCTCCTAGACCCACATCAACCCAGACGGGAGGGACACATGAATAAATTTGTCACGGAGGGACTCGGGAGGACCTTGGTCATCGAGTTGGACCGCGGTGAAAAGATCGTCGAAGGCATCTGTGCCGCACTCGAAGAGGCCGGGATCAAAAACGCGATCGTCGGCAGTGTGGTCGGTTCAGTGCAAAAGCTCGTCTACCATCGGCCGACGGACATGGGTGCCGCGGCGGCGGACGAGATGGTGGTCGTCGAACAGCCGATGGAAATCGGTTCGCTGACCGGCTCGGTGTTCGACGGCGCCGCGCACTTCCACTTTGTCGCGGCCGATCCGACGCAGACCTACTGCGGCCACTTGGAGCCCGGGTCGGAAACGATGTATTTGCTCGAAGTCACGATGGTCGAGATCACCGGCTGCAACCTGGAGCGCCGGACCACCCCGGAGAAAGTCAAAAAACTCTTTGAAAAAGAATAATCACAGAAAGGCATAGACCCAAATTCAATGAGAATCCGATAGGAGGACAAGGCCTTGTACAAGATGATGCCCGATCTTCCGCCCCTCTGTCTCAACGGGACGTGGAAGTATGTGCTCGACGAGACCGATACCGGGCGTGAAAAAGAATACTTCGCGGGAAAGACCGACTTTTCCGCGTGGAAGGACATGGCCATCCCGAACAACTGGTACCTGACCGAAGTAGGGGACTACTTTGGCACCGTCTGGTTTCAGACCTCGTTTCGGGTGCCCGCGCATTTTGCGGGCAAACGGCTTTATGTGCGTTTCGCCGCGGTCGACTATTATGCCGATGTGTGGCTCAACGGCGTGTTCCTCGGATCGCACGAGGGCATGTTCAATCCCTTTGAGTTCGATGTCACCGACGTGGTGCGGATGGACGGGGACAACCTGCTGGTCGTCCGCGACAACGCCCCGCGTGCCAACGCGGAGTACAAACTCGCGGTCGACTCGGAAAACCCGCTCTCCAAAGACTACAAACGCCACCAGGCCGTCGACATCGATCTGGTCAAAGGACACATGATCGACTGTATGCACAAGCCGGGGTCCATGACCAAGTTCCGCGGCGACGGCAACACTGGCGGCATCTGGGACGTCGTCACCCTGCTTGCGCGCGAGGCGGTCCACATCGAGTATGTCAAGATTTTCACCCGCGTGGTCAAGAAAAAGGACTGGGCGGGCGACCAGCGCGACAAATACGACGGCACCGGACTCGTGGCCGCGGATGTGCGGATCCTCAACACCTCCGACAAAGTGATCGCGACCGATCTGTCCATGGCCATCCGTCCTTACAACTTTGAGGAAGACTACGAGGGACTCCGCACCCGCGCGGTGGTGCTGCAGCCGGGCCTCAACACCTTCAAGCTCGTGATCACGGTGCCCGACGCCAAACTGTGGTGGACCTGGGACTTTGGCAAGCCCAACATGTATACCGCCCAGTTCAAGGTGATGGACGATACCATCACGCAGAACTTTGGGATCAAGGAAGTCGAACACGACGAAAAGACCGGGTTGTGGGCGCTCAACGGCAAGCGCATTTTCCTCCGCGGCATGCGCTACATCTCCGGCCAGTGGATGAGCGTCGCCAATCCGGACATGTGGAAAGACGACCTCGGCAAGATGCTCGACATGAACATCAACTCCATCCGCGTCGGCAGCCACGTCGAAAAGGACGGACTGTACACGATGTGCGACGAGATGGGCTACCTGATGTGGCAGGTGTTCCCGCTCCACTATTGCGTCAGCGACTCGGACGATTTCATCGAGCGCGCGTCCGAGATGATCCGCGAGATGGGCGAGATGCTGACCAACCACGCCTGCATGGGGATGTGGTCCACCTTCAAAGAGCCCGAAATCTACAACTTCACCGAGCGCCCCAACAACTTCTTCCGCCTGTGCGAGGTGCTCAAGGAAACGCTCGGCACGGTCGACCCGACCCGCTGGATCCACAAAGGCGACTACCGCGAAGGGGTCCAGAACATCATGATCGGGTGCTGCCAGCCGGGCGATCTCGACCTGCATCAGGTGATCTTCCAGCCCAACATCGTCGAATTCGGCGCGGCTTCGATCCCCTGCCTCGAGACCCTCAAGACCTTCATCCCCGAGGACAAACTCTGGCCGCCGCACTGGGATACCTGGGAATACTGGGGCCTGTTCTACGACCTGACGTTCAAATACGGCAAAGTAGAGATGGGCAGCACATTGCAGGAGTTCATCGACAACACCCAGAACTACGAAGCCAAGGTCGTCAAGGAGCAGATCGAAATGCTGCGGCAGCGCAAATACCAGCCGGTCGGCTCGATGTACCTCTATTACTGGTCGGATCCGGTCGCGATGATCGGTTCCGGACTGCTGGACTACTACCGCCGCCCCTACAAGGTTTACGACTCGATGAAGTCGGTGTACACCCCGGTCCTGATCAGCTTTGAGTGGACCGCTGCCCCCTACATCATCGGGCGGGACAAAATCTTCCACCCCGCGACCGACTTTGTCGGCAAGGTGTGGGTCACCAACGACTGGGACGCCGTCAAGGACGCGCAGGTGGAGTGGTCGATCGTGGAGAAAGCGACCGGAACCGTCGCCTGCTCGCATGCGTTCGTCTCCAACCTCGACGCGGACTCCAATGTCGTGATCGACCACATCGTATGGCCGATTCCGGCGGACGCGCGCGGAGAGTACGTCGTACGGATGAAAGTCTCGGACGGTGGCAAAGTACTGTCCGAAAACGACACTGACATCATCGTCCGCTGACAAACGGTGCAGAATGCCGTCCCCCGTTCGGCCCGGCCGGGCGGGGGCGGCTTCTCCGGAAAGGCAAGATTCATGATTCGGACAGCGATCATCGGCGCCGGCGGCATCGCGGTCAAGCATGCACAGGCGATCAACAGAATACCCGAACTGGACGTGGCGGGGGTACTCGACCCCAACCCGGAACGCGCACGCGTGATCGCAGACTTGTGCGGTTCGCGACCGATCTCCTCCCTCGACGAGGTGCTCGGAAAGATTGACATGATCTACTTGCTCACCCCGCCCTCCAAACGGGTCGCCTATGCCGAAACTGCGATGCGCGCGGGCAAGCACGTCCTGTGCGAAAAACCGCTGGCGGTATCTCTCGAGGACGCCTGTGCGATCCGTGATCTCGCGGAGCAGACAGGCGTCCTGTTCATGACCGCATTCAACATGCGGTTCCGGCCGGGATACCGGATGCTGCAAGACGACGTGTTGTCGGGGCGGCTGGGCGAGATCATCAGCGTGTGGAGCCACCGCGTCGGGCCGGGTTCCGGGTTCGGAACCCCGCTGGGGGACTCCTGGCGGACCGATCCGGACCTGGTCTGCGGGATGGCGATCGCGTCGCTCTCGCACGACATCGACATGTTCCGGGGATTGGGGGTCGAAATCGAAATGGTTGCGGCCCGCGTCCAGGGGGTCAAACCCGAACTACCGGCGTTCGACAACAACGCGCAGGTGGTACTGGGACTTGCGGGCGGGCGCGCGGGCGTCATCAACGCCAGTTGGTCTGCGCATCTGCCCACGAGCTCGCGCGGCGTCGTCGGAACCCGGGGGACTGCTCTGATCCGGGGCGACGGATTCTTTGATTTTGTCGAACACCGGATCCGGAACGACGAGATGGAATACCCGCGCTCGACCTGGCTGAACGACCTGTTCGACGCGGAATCCTACTACACGGAAAACCGCCACTTTGCGGACTGTGTTCTCCAGCGAGTTCAGCCGGATGTCACCGCGGACAACGGGGTAGAGGCCCTCAGGGTCTCGCTCGCGATCCTGGATTCCAGCCGGACCGGCCAGACCGTGCAGATCGTGAGATCCTCGTCATGATCCGGCTCGCATGCGCCACCTTGTCGGCCGAAGGGTTTGGGGAGACCGATTTTTCCAAGACCTTTGACCTCCTCCCGCGGATCGGGTTTCGTTTTGTCGAGTTCAACCTCTGGCACCCCTCTTCGCTCGCGCCTTCGGTCCTTCGCGGGTTGGCACAGCGGTGTGACGCGGCAGGCCTCATCCCGGTCGCCATCCATCTCGGGGGAGGGCTGGGGGGCGATCTGGCCCGGGACTTTTGCCACAAAGTGTATGCCATGCAGGCCGCCCGCGCGCTCGGTGCGGGGCTGATCGTGACCTCGGGCGGCAACCGGGGGAGCGGCGGAGGGCTGGAGGCGGTGATCCGCTCCCTGCAGGCGCTGTCGCCGGTCGCCGAAGAACTCGGGGTGGCGATTTCGCTGGAAAACCACGCCGCCGACAATCTGGAAAACCTGGAAGATTACGCCCGGGTGTTCGACGCGATTCCCTCCCGGCAGGTGGGGTTGTGCATCGACACCGGCCACTTCGAGGCCGCGGGAGTCGACTTGGATGCAGTCGTCGACCGGTTCTCCGGCCGCGTGAACCACATCCATCTCAAAGAAAACCGCATCTTCGGAAGCAAGTCCTTTTCCCGGTTCGGAGAGGGGAGTACCGACAACGACCGGCTGGTCCGGCGCATGATCGACAGGGACTACTCCGGTGTATTGACCATCGAACTTTCCCCGGAAATCGGAGAACAGGACGGCCGGCCATTTACAGACGCGGACCTGGAGCGGCCCTATCGGATGTTTTCGGTCTACGAGACCGACCCGGAACCCTTCCGGAACACATAACGGAACCAAATGCAGACCACCGGCAGGGCGGGATCCGTCCGGCCGGTATCAAAAACAAAGGAGAAGCAACCATGATTGCACTGAGAAAAGTCAAAGAGGGCGAAGGCGCGACCTTTGTGGACATCCCGATTCCCGAGATCGGCGAGCACGACCTGCTGGTGCGCGTCAAAGCGA
>JAAYKS010000314.1 GCA_012522285.1 Clostridiaceae bacterium
ACGGTACTGCCGGAAAACGCGGCCTCTCTCCGGGTGCTGGAGAAATCCGGGTACGAGCGGGAGGGATTGCTCCGCAACTACCCGTTCGGGAAAGAGATCCATGACGCGGTTATGCTTTCGATCATTCGGTAGAGGTGAATTTTTTCACATAAGGGAAAGGGGAACAGCCAAATGACCAACCGCAACGACACCGTTTCGACCAAACAGGGACTCGTCCGGGGCCTCCCGCTCACGGGGGTCTACGAGGGGCTCACGGAATTCCGGGGCATCCCTTATGCCGCCCCGCCGACAGGCGACCTGCGCTGGCAGCCGCCGGTTCCGCCCGCCGCCTGGGAAGGGGTGCGCGACTGCACCTCCTACGCTCCCATGGCGATGCAGCTCACCGGGGACGCCGAGCCGTTTGCGACCGACTTCTTTTTTGACGGGCATCCGGAGATGAGTGAGGACTGCCTGTATCTCAACATCACGACCCGGGGGGAACCGGGTGCGGAGAGCAAGGGGATGCCGGTCTACATGTGGTTCCATGGCGGCGGACTCAACAACGGCCATCCCTACGAGCCGGAGTTCGACGGCAGCGAGTTGGCGCGCAAAGGCGTCGTCGTGGTGCAGGTCGGACAGCGGCTCAACGTGTTCGGCTACCTGGCGCTCCCGCAGCTGAGCGCGGAGCAGGGAGGCAAGAGCGGGAACTACGGATTTATGGACCAGCTTGCGGCACTCGATTGGGTCTATGAAAACATCGCGGCGTTCGGGGGCGACCCGGACAACATCACGGTCGGCGGCCAGTCGGGCGGCAGCCAGAAGGCAGGCGCGATGGCTACCACCCCCGCCGCGCATGGTCGCGTCCGCCGAGCGATCCTCGAGAGCGGACTCAAATGGCTGCAGCGCTTCCCGACCCTCGCGGAGATGGAAGAGAAAAGCAGCAACTATCTGCGCTCAGCCGGGATCGACCCGGACGCCCCGCTCGACCAGCTACGCGCGATCGACGCGGCCGCGCTGCTGGTCCGGGGAACGGACATCTTTTCGATGCCGGGTGAAATGGTCTGGGACGGCGAGCTGGTGCCCTGCCAAATCGCCCGCGACGCGTTCCTGCAGCATCTGGGCGAAGTGGACCTCCTGATCGGGACCAACCTGGGCGAGGCCAGCGCTACCGGCGCGATGGGACCGGGCGGACCGACCGATGCCGACGCGTTCCGTGCGCACTTCCGTTCTCTCCTCGGCGATCTCTATGACAAATACGATTTCGACCAGCTGGTACCGGTGGACAAACCGGGTACCGGGCATGCGCTCGGACTGCCCGAGGCATTGCCGGAGCGGGTCGACCTGATCACCCGGGTGCTTGCCACGCGTGGGCTCTGCCCGCCCGGACGGGTCAATTTCTCCCGCAACGTGATGGTCGATCGGCTGTTCGGCCGGCTCATGGCCGCCCACCGCCCGGCAGGGAAGGTTTACAGCTATTTGTTCTCCCATCTGCTGCCCTGGCGGGAAGTGGATCTCGGAACCGCGCGGGACCCGTCGGTGCAGATGGCCTTCCACTCCAGCGAAATGTTCTACGCGTTCGCGAGCCTGCGGGAGGGGATGCCCCCCGCTCGTCCCTGGCAGCCGGAAGACTTTGCGCTGGCAGACACCGTGAGCTCGTACTGGGCCAACTTCAAGCGCACCGGCGACCCCAACGGTCCCGGCCTCCCGGAATGGCCCGCGAGCGACGCGGACTACGGATACATCGAGATCGGGGATGTGCCGGCAGGCCACCGGGGACTCGACGGCCCGCTGGAGCAGCTGACCGCGGAGTATGTGGAGCACGCGTATTTCGATTGACCCATCTGAACCACACGCACGAGGGAACCGGTTTCCGCAGGGGGACCGGTTCCTTTTGTGTCACGGGAAAAATCAGCAGAGATGGGAAAGAGGTAAGAAATGCAGAAGCGGAAACGCCCTCAGCTAAAGGATTTGAGGGTGGAGAATGAAAACATGGTAATAGAAACACTGAAAACGTGGAAATGAAAGGCGTGAAAAAATGGTAATATGATTCTGAGCAGGAGGGGTGATCGTGACACTGACAAAACCGGACTATCGTCCACGACTGATCGACACAGAGATCCATCACCATTTACAGACGTTCGGCGCGGTTTGTGTGGAAGGTCCCAAGTGGTGTGGCAAGACCTGGGCGTCCCTCCATCATGCGAACAGCGTCATCTATATCGGCAGCCCTGAAAACCATTTTCAAAACAGGACGCTGGCCGAATTGAGCCCGGATCTTGTTTTGTCCGGAGAGGTTCCCAGACTGCTGGACGAATGGCAGGAGGTGCCATCCCTTTGGGATGCCGTACGTCACTCCGTGGATCAGCAAACGGAGAAAGGACAATTCATCCTGCCGGGGTCCGCAACGACCAATCACAAGGGAATCCTTCACAGCGGGGCAGGACGGATATCCCGGTTGAGAATGCGGACGATGTCACTGGTCGAGTCAGGGCACACGACAGGGCAGGTTTCCCTGCGAGCATTGTTCGATGAGCCACTTAAGCCATATGTGACGGAGCCCGTTTCGCTTGACCGATGGATAGAGTTGACCGTTCGCGGAGGATGGCCGGGCAGCATCGATCTTGATTTCCAGCAAGCGCGAACGGTACCGGGGGCATATCTGCAAGCTTTGGTCGAGGACGACATGTACCGGGTGGACGGCGTGTCGCGAAACCGTCGGAAAGTTGAGATGCTGTTGCGATCGCTGGCTAGAAACGAGAGTACGATAGCAAGCAATCTATCGCTAAGAAAAGACATCCTGGAGGATGAAGAGATCGACATCACTCCGAAAACGATCGGTGATTACCTCGACATACTCGATCGCTTATTCCTGTTGGAAAACCAACCGGCGTTCGACCCGAATTTGCGTTCCTCTGTCCGCGTGGGTAAGTCCCCAAAGAGACACTTTGTCGATCCGTCGTTGGCAGTAGCCGCTATGGGAGCGACACCAGACATGCTGCGAAACGATCTGCGGACGTTCGGATTTTTGTTTGAAGCATTGGTCGAACGGGATCTGCGGACCTATGCGGAAACATGGGGAGGAAAGCTTTTCCACTACCGGGATGCCTCGGGTCGTAAAGTCGATGCTATTGTCGAACTGCCGGACGGTCGGTGGGGTGCTTTTGAGATCAAACTGGGAGGGAATCAGGTCGAGCAAGCCGCGGAAAAGCTGGTCGCTTTGAAGCAATGGATGGCGGCAGATCCTCAGGCCAGGCCACCAGCCATCCTGGGTGTGATTTGCGGGATTCAAAACGTTGCCATGACGCGTCCGGACGGGGTGTTGGTGATCCCGGCCTCGACTTTGTGTCCATGACGCGAAAAAAAAGGTAGGATATAAAAG
>JAAYKS010000315.1 GCA_012522285.1 Clostridiaceae bacterium
AAGTCGAACAGGAATAGCAGCAACAGCCCCACGACAGAATAGTAGGATGCGAACACAACCCCTGCCAGCACAAACTGCACGAGTGCCGCCACACAAAATCCGACCGCGGTCTTCCAGAAGAGGGGAAGATGCCGTCCGGTGGAGCGTAACAGACGGCCGATTGCGCGCAGCGCTTTGCCAACAAGCAGGAGACACCGCCAGATCAGCGTGTTTTCCCACCATTTACCGGCCTTGATCCGGGCGGCCAGCGTCAGCAGAAGGGAAAGCAGAATGAGCAGCAGGACAACCCCTCCGACCACATACAGCGCGGCATCCAGGATGCTGAACGGACCTCCATAATCGACGGCAGGGACGATGACCGCTACCGTTGCCACCAGGAGTGCAAGCCCCGCGTACAGTTCTAGCGGAATGCGATGGAAGGGTCCCATTACGATGCCTTCCACCCCTTTGCGCCGTCCTGCGGCACAAAACAAAAACACCAGCAGGATCAAGACAAGCAACGCCGATCCCGCACCGATCCAAAGGAATGCCCAACGCTGTGGATAGAGTTCGTCGAACAGCTCGGACTGGCGCAGGAAGTCGTCTTCCGCCACGAGGGGCTCGGAAACCATGTACCGGACGACATAACGATCGGTGAGAAGTTCCGCGCGATATCCGACTGCTTCAGGGGCTTGGTTCCTGAGGAGAATCCGGGCGGGATCCAAAGCAGTCGCGATCTCGAACGAAAAGTTCGTATAGGTCGGCCCGTAAAACTCGAGCCAGGAGGTGCTGCCGGGGTTCTCCTCGAAACGCCAGATCACTTCGTATGCCTTCTGGTGCGCGATGTTTCTCAAGGATTGTGATTCATAGTAGGAATCACAATCGTCATAACATCCCTGCCCGTACAGATAGCCAATCCCGAAAAGGGATCCCGTCAGCGCCGCAAAAGCCAGGATGACCAGGAGAATCGCGGTGGTTTTGGCCGGTATGCTTCCCGTAAACCGATTCATTTTCGCTTCTCGCTTTCCATTTTGTATCCGATGCCCCAGACCACCTTGATGTACTGGGGTTCCGAGGGATTGATCTCGATTTTTTCCCGGAGGTGCCGGATGTGTACGGCGACCGCGCCGGCCGACCCGTTGGCGCTCTCGTTCCAGACCTTCTCATATATCTGTGCCGAGGAGTACACCCGTCCCGGATGCCCGATCAACAGACGGAGGATGCTGTACTCCATCGGGGTCAGGGCGACCGGTTCGCCGTCCGCGGTCACTTGACGTGCGGCGTCGTCCAGCTCGATCCCTCCGACCGCAAATCGTTCGGGCTGTGAGATCTGTCCGCCCAGACGGGTGTAGCGGCGAAGTTGGGAGCGGACCCGGGCCAGGACCTCGATGGGAGTGAAAGGTTTGGTGATGTAGTCGTCCGCTCCGATCTGGAGTCCGAGTACCTTGTCGCCGTCTTCGCTCTTGGCCGTCAGCAAAATGATCGGGACGTTGCTGATTTCCCGGATCCGCGCGGTAGCGGCCATTCCATCCATCCCCGGCATCATCACATCCAGCAGGACCAGCTGGATATCATTTGTCCGGACCGTCTCGACCGCGTCAAACCCGTTGGAGGCCTCGAACAACCGGTAACCTTCGGTCGAAAGATAGATGCGCAGGGCGGCCAGAATGTCTTTGTCGTCGTCGCAGATCAGGATGTTGTGCATGGGTGTCCACCTCTCGACATCATGGTAACCGCGAATTCTTTGGATCCCCCGGGCAGAACCATTAAGAATTCCTTAACGTCTCATTCTTATAAAGATCTTAAAAAACTCCACCACTCCGCCTTAAGCAGCAGCAGATAGTCTGTGGATGGTTCCCGAGAGAACCGGAGGAGGTTCATGATGTTGTTTACACTCGCCGCTGCCGCGATCGGCCTGGCCCCCAAAGCGCTTGGTGCCTATTTCGCAACGGTGTCGGCCTTTGCGCTCCGCAAATCTCAGGAGTTCCCGGACGTGGTTCCGACCACCCGTTTTGCTGTGGTCGTCGCCGCCCGCAACGAGGCTGGCGTCATCGGCCGGTCGGTGGAAAGCCTGCGGGAGCAGACCTACCCAGAAGCATTGTATGACATTTATGTCGCTCCCAACCATTGCACCGACGACACCGCAGACATCGCACGGGCCGCGGGTGCTCGCATTTTGCACTGCAGCGGCGCGGTTCGCGACAAAGGGGGTGCTCTGCGGGAAGCACTGGACACGCTGTTGTCGGATCCGGCGGGCTATGACGCATTTGTGGTGTTTGACGCGGACAATCTCGCGGACCGGATGTTTCTCGCGGAAATGGACAAAGCTTTCCAGGCGGGGGCGCGCGCGGCCAAAGAGCGCATCGAATCCAAAAACTCCTACGACTCCTGGATCGCCGGATGTTATTCCATCTACTTTAGTATCCAGAGTGTCTTTTTCAACCGCGCACGCGCCGCTTGCGGTCTGTCCGCCAAATTGGCGGGCACCGGGTTCGCGGTCGCCCGCGGCGTACTGGAAAAACTGGGCGGTTGGAGAACCGGCACGATCACGGAAGATGTAGAGTTTTCCGCCCGTCTCGCGCTTGCCGGGGAGCGGATCTGGTGGGTGCCGCAGGCCATCTCCTATGACGAGGAACCCACGACGCTGCGCGTCTCCATGAAACAACGCAAACGCTGGTGCAGCGGGGTTCTGCAGGTCTCACGGCTGTACCTCCGGGATCTGTTCCACTGGCGAAAAAAGACCGCCTGGCCACTGCGAATGGATGCCGCCATGCTCTTGCTGCTGCCCTATACACAGGTGCTTTCGCTCCTCTCGCTCCCGATCGCAATAGTGGCGGCCTGGATCAGCGGAGAGGCGGATACAGCCCGGCTGGTGTATGGAGTTCTGACAGGAGCCCTGCTCTCTTTTGCCGGAACCGCGTCTCTTGCCGCCGGCATAGCGTTCGGGTATGCCGGCCACGACCGCCGTATTCTCAAAAGCGTCCTGGGTTTTCCGCTGTTCATGGTGTCCTGGCTCCCGCTCCAGGTATTGGCGCTATGCCGCAACACCGTAGTCTGGGAGGAAATCCGACACACCCGCGGGCTGTCTCTCCGGGAGCTGCCGGCCCGCGCGAATCCGAAGCAGGGCACGTTGCAGCGCACCTCCGGGTGACACGAACCCGGGGAGCTTGATTTGCAGGCCGCATGATCGCACCGTACGCAGCCGTTGTGAAACGGCAACGTGCGATGCCAAGACGCCCCTCTACTTTCGTGATACCATGCCTCTAGAGGGCTTTTGCCCGGCGGGTATGCGACCCGAATCAAGAAATCTTTTTCGATGTGGAGGTCTGGCCGATGTACTGGGTGTTATGCGCGATGGTTTCCTACGCACTCGGCGGCATCAACTCCGCAATCGCAGTCGCATGGGTCCTGCACCGGGACGACATCCGCCGCCACGGGAGCGGTAACGCGGGCGCGTCCAACATGTTCCGCACCTA
>JAAYKS010000316.1 GCA_012522285.1 Clostridiaceae bacterium
AACGCTGGATTCTTATGACGCTGTCATCAATACCACCCACATGATCAGTATTAACAAGAGAGCAATGCCCACAATCCATCGTCGGATGGAGGTCATCCGTTTGAGGAGGAGCAATTGAAGGATCCGGTCCTTTTCCGCTTCGGATAGATCGGTATGGAGCACTTTGGAGTAGCTTCCGCTCGCATCTTCCACGCACTCGAAAGGCGGCGGATTGCCTGCTGCGATCGCGTCCCGGATCTGCTTATTTTCGTCGTTTGTGCACCACTGCTTCTCGGAAAGCCCCGCCATGACTTCGAGTGTTACCAGATCCGCTTTCTCCAACATGGGAACCTCCCGTCTTCTCTGTCATCCGAATAACATGATTTTCATTCATTATAACTATCTTTCGGATCTTATGTATAATCGAAGAGACATGTTCAAAAAACACGGAGGTGGATCACATGTGGAGTTGTTCATCATGCAAGACGGAGAACCCCGATTCCGCCCGGAACTGCCAAAGTTGCGGCATCCTTCGGAAGACGGCGGGAGACCAGTCGCCCCCCTCGTTCTTTGAGAAGAAACGGGAGCAGCAACCAAGTGTTCCTGTCCGGAAGATCACAGACTACCTTACCGAGAACCGCAAGGCATCCTGGCTGGACATGATCGGTACCGTCTATATCGTCGTCGGAGCCATCGCCGCTGTCATCGGAGGCCTTCTGGTGAGCCTTGGCGTCGGTCTCATGCCGGGAAGGGGCGGCATTTGGAGCGGCCTGATCGTGTTTCTCGCCATCCTGATCCCGAGCCTCATTCAGGGATTTTTGCTTCAGACGATTGCCGCCGTTTTGCAAAACACCCAGGATCAGCTGGGCTACATGCAATACAAGATCGCACTGGACGAAGACCACCGGAAACAGGAATAAGGGGAGCGGCTTCCCGCTCCCCCTTCGTGCCTCGCTGTCTTGTCACCGGCAGGTGCGGCTTCCCGCCCCTCTGGCTTCCCGCCCCTCCCCGGTCTACTTCCCCGCCTGAATCACATAGTACGGCTGGTTCGACAGGTCCTGGGCGTATCCGGGGACCATCCAGGCGTCGCCGGCTTCTGTCCGGATCTCAAAGAAGTACTGCAATGGATATGGGGAGTCCGTGTATTCGCCGTCAATCGTCGCGGTGTACGATGTATTCGCTTTTGTCATCTTGACCGTCCGATAAATGTCGGACTGGTCGACGTGCCGATAGTGGAGCCACACTTGGCGTGCGCTGCCGCCGTCCGCGATGTCTGCCCGGATCTCCACCGGTTGCCCCTTGGCATACCCCGCAGGCACCAGATGCCGCAGTTCCGGCCGCGGGCCGCGCGTCAGAGGCGCGAGCCATTCTGCCAGCGTGCGGGTGTCGCCTTCCCCTGCCGGATGCTGCGCCGCCAGCGCTTCCACCGCCGCCAGATCCACGTCGATGTCCGCGATTCGGTCCGCCCAGTGTCCGCGGGTATAGGGCGGGTACCCGAACGTGATGTCGTTTTTGTACACACCTTCCGACGCCTCGACCACCCCGGTCCAGGCTTCACGGGCTGAACGGTAGAGTGACGCGGCCTCCGCGAGCAGAGTGCCGCTCCCGTTTTTTTCATAGAGGCAATACGCCAGCGCCGCCCGGAACTTGCGGGCAAAGAATCGCCCGGTACCCGCCTGGATGCGGATGTCCGCGGCCAGCCGCCGGAAGTCCGGGTCCGTGGTGTCCGGTACATTCGCCACCGCTTCCGCGAGCGCGCGTTCCGCTTCGTCCGCGAGCGCGTCCATCCGCTCCGCGATCTCCATCGGAGAGAGCCGCCCGGTCCTGCGCCCCTGCAGCACGTCCTCTGCGAATTCGTTGACTTTGTACACCAGCACCGGGTCCAGTGGACTGGTGTTTCCAAAATTGTAGGGCGGCTCCATGTCGAAGTCCGCGTTGGCCGACCAGCCTTCCCGGGCGTATGGGTTCTCGACCGTGTCGCTCCCCCGGACCAGCGGGATGTTGGTATACATCTCCGGCCAGTAGACGTTGTTGGCCACCGAATGAGCGTGAGTCAGCAGCACGAAAGGCAGCACACGCGAGGCGGATCCGAGAGCCCGCTCGACCGCG
>JAAYKS010000044.1 GCA_012522285.1 Clostridiaceae bacterium
AACGGCGCGAGCTGGAATCCCGCGAGTTTGAAACACTGGATGCCGAACGGGATCCCGACGATCGTGACGCACAGCATCAACCCTGCAATCATCCACAGCATCGCAATGACAAGACCGCCCAGCAGCAACCAGGCCAGATTGCCGAGAAAACGCAAAATCGACACAGTACGACCTCTTCTTTCGTTTATGAATCAAACTATAGCACGCGCGGCGGATGTGGAAAAGCGCACCGCCGGCGCGGACAAAGGGGGTCCGCCCTCCGGGGTGCGCTTTGTTGCGGGAAGAACCGCTTAAGCGGGGCTTATCGGAACCAGCCGAATGCGTCCGACAGGTTGTAGCGACTGAATACCGAGACCGCGATCAGGGACACGGTCGCCATGATTTTGATCAGGATGTCCAGTGAAGGGCCGACGGTGTCTTTGAGCGGATCGCCGACCGTGTCGCCGATGACGGCCGCGGCATGGGTGTCGTCACCCTTCTGCGCGTCTTCGAGTCCACCCTGCTCGATGTGCTTCTTTCCGTTGTCCCACGCGCCGCCCGCATTGGCGGTGTAGAGCGCGAGCATGATCGCGGATGCAGTCGCGCCGACCAGCAGGCCTCCGACCAGGTAGGGCCCAAACAGGAAGCCGGCGAGGACCGGCACACCCACGGCGACCAGCACCGGCATTTTCATCTCAGACAGGGCACCGGTGGCGGAAATCTGGATGCAGCGGTTGTAGTCCGGGTCTTCAGTACCGTCCAGGATGCCGGGATGCTCGTGGAACTGGTTGCGGATCTCCGCGACCATCTTGCGCGCAGAGGTGCCGACCGCTTCGATCAGCATGCCGGAGAACAGGTAGGGCAGCGCCGCGCCGACAAAACAACCGGCCAGCGTCAGCGGGTTGATGATGTCGAGGCTCGGGGCAAGCGGATTGCCGTCGTCGTGGAACGAGTGCATGAACGAAGACAACAGCGACAACGCGGCCAGCGCAGCCGAACCAATCGCGAAGCCTTTTCCGATCGCGGCGGTGGTGTTGCCGACCGAGTCCAGTTTGTCCGTAATTTCTCGCACTTCCGGTTCAAGATTGCACATCTCGCTGATGCCGCCCGCATTGTCCGCGATCGGTCCGTAGGTGTCGACTGAAACGGTCGCAGCGACAAAGGACAGCATACCGGTCGCAGCCATCGCGACACCGAACAGTCCGCCGACCGCGTTGCTCCCGATGGTAGCCGCGGCCAAAATCAGTACGGGCATCAGAGTGGATTTCATCCCCAGCGCCATCCCGGAGGTGATGGTGAGAGCGGGACCTTCCATCGAGGAGAGCGCGACCCTGCGGGTCGGCTTGTAGTCCGCACTGGTGAAATACTCTGCAAACATGCCGATCGCAATGCCCGACACGATACCGATAACCGCACCCAGCCAGGGAGACAGAGCGCCCACTTTGAAGCCGATTGCGGCGAAGTCGCGTGCTTCATACTTGCCGAAGGTCAGCAAGGACAGTCCCGCCCCGCCCGCGATGATCAACGCCGCACTCAGCCAGAGCGCAAAATTGAGTTCGCGGTGTGGTTTGTCGGAGGCCTTTTTGAAGATGACAAACGCGATACCGAGGATACAGGCGAAAACGCCAATGGCCGCGAATGCGATCGGGAAGTACAACAGGGAGGTGATCATGTCTTCGTTAAAGTAGAGACCGTCTTTGACACTGTAGTAGAACACATAAGAGACAAAGATGACGGCCGCGGCAATCGCACCCACATAGCTTTCCAGCAGGTCGGATCCCAGTCCGGCGACATCGCCGACATTGTCACCGACGTTGTCCGCGATGGTGGCGGGGTTGCGCGGATCGTCTTCGGGGATGTGTGCTTCGGTCT
>JAAYKS010000045.1 GCA_012522285.1 Clostridiaceae bacterium
CGTTCTTTTCTTTGACGATTCTGCGAATCAGGGTTTCGGCGGCAGACAACATCGACGTATTGGTTGACTTGACCGCCGCTTCGACCGAGTCCGCAAGCATCACCAATGCGGATTCGCGGGAGGTCGGAACCGGACATCGGTACCGGAATTGCTCGGGACTCGGCTCGGGATAGCCTGCTTCCGAGCACTCTTTGCGCGCTTTATGATAAAAGTAGGTCTGGATTGTCGATCCGTGGTGCTCGTGGATGATCCGGAGCAACTCAGGTGGCAAACGGTATCTGCGCCCGATGCGAACTCCGTTATCAGGGTGCGCGGTGATGATCGAGACACTCTGCACGGCGGGCAGCTGGTCGTGTGGATTGGCTCCTTGCTGGTTTTCCGTAAACTTATGGGGGTTGTCCAGCTTGCCGATGTCGTGGTAGTACGCACCGACACGCGCAAGCAAAGCGTTCGCTCCGATGGCTTCTGCCGCGGTTTCCGACAGATTCGCCACCATCATGCTGTGCTGGCTGGTACCGGGCGCTTCGATGAACAGGCGCCTGAGCAACACATTGCCGGTCTGTGCAAGTTCAATCAACCGCATCGGAGAGACGGTGTTGAGCAACATCTCAAACACCGGCAGCAGCCCGATCGCCGCGATGACCGACAGCGCGCCGGACAGCACCGCATAGGTAGCGTCGGTCGCCAACGCGTCCCATCCCACGCGGAACACCGCGGCATATCCCGCCAGGGAAACCAGGCAGGCCAGCACCGTAGTGATGATGATGTAGGCATAATTGTCACGCCGCGCGATCCCGCGCGCGAACAACGCCGCGACAAAGCAACCCGTCAGCGATACCAGCATGGTGCGGATGTCGTACCCCGTCATAGGCAGGATGGCGATGGTCAGCAACGTGGACAGGACCACCGAGGTCCGCAGCCCGAAATAGACACACAAAATGACCGCCGCAAAATAGGTGGGTGGTGCGACCGGCGACAAGCGCGTGACATAAATGGAGATGAGAAACGGAATCACAAGCGCGATGAACATGGTCAACCGGTTGCTAAGACTCCCCATCTGTCCCGACAAGTTGTTCCGAAGGTAGAACAGACCGACTCCCAGCACCACCAACAGCTGCATCAACACTCCTGCAAAGAGCATGCCGTCGAAACGTCCCCCCTGCAGCAGCCCCAAATCGGCCAAGTGACGATATACATCCGATGTAACCAGATCCCCCTTGCGGATCACATAAGTGCCCCGTTCGATCAGAACGGGGTTGTCCATCGCGGTGTCATACGCTGCGATACGTGCGTTCTCGGTCGCCGCCTGATCGAGTACCGCGTTGGGCCGGACGACCAGCCGCATCAAAACGCCAACCAGGTCCAGATCTTCCTTGAAGAAGGTGGCACGTGTCACCAGCTCTTCTGTCCTGACCTCGATCTGCTCCATCAGCATGGCCTGGTCGGTCATCATAGTGGTCAAAAGGCCCGCCATCGCCCGTACATTGTTTCTGACACTCTGGAACGACTCTTCTGCCAGTCCCACGAACCGCATGGCGTCGCCCGTGTCCATTGCCACCCCAATCGTACGGCCGGTCTGTTCGACCAGCCGTGCCGCCAGTGATCCGGCCGCGGGGGGCAGCCCGGAACCGGGATCGAGCACAAGCGCGGACGCGCGGACCTCCGCGATGATATTGAGAAGCGCGTCCAGATCGGCCATCGAATCCTGGGATATGGATTCCGATTTGACCCACACATCCTGCACCGCGGCACGGGCCATAACCGCTGCCTCTTCCGTCGCCGACTGGTTGACGATGGTGCGCTGTGCCACGACATCGAACGCGCTGATTTCTCCCACGGAAAAACGGTAGGCTTCCGGCATCGCCCGCAGATAGAGAGCGGCCGATGACCCCAGTACCAGCAACAACGCCAACAGTACGGATACGGATCTGGGAAGTCTGGATGGCAGTTTCACAACTTATCCCCTCCCGTTCGGATCTCGTTCGTATGCCTGTATGATCCGTTGCACCAGCCCGTTGCGCACCACATCCCGCCTGGTGAGTTCGACAAACGACAACCCTTCGACCCCGCGCAGTACCTTGCGGACCTCCCGCAGGCCGGAGCGCTTGTCACGCGGCAGATCGATTTGTGTGACGTCGCCCGTGATGACCGCTTTGCTGTTGAACCCGATCCGCGTGAGAAACATCTTCATCTGCTCTGAGGTGGTGTTTTGCGCTTCGTCCAGAATGATGAACGAGTCGTCCAGCGTCCTGCCGCGCATATAGGCGAGCGGGGATACTTCGATCAATCCCTTTTCCATATTTTTCAGGTAGGTCTCCGTTCCCATCAACTCATGGAGCGCATCATACAGGGGACGCATGTACGGATCCACCTTGTTCTGCAGATCGCCCGGCAAAAACCCCAGTTTTTCTCCCGCTTCCACGGCGGGACGCGTCAGAATGATCCGGGAAACCTGACGGGAGCGGAAAGCACTGACCGCCATGGCAACCGCCAGAAACGTCTTGCCGGTTCCAGCAGGACCGATGGCAAAAGTGATGTCGTGTTCCTGCATCGCTTTTATGTATTCTTTCTGTCCGACCGTCTTGCTACTGATCGGCCGGCCTTTGGCCGTGACGCACACGCAGTCGGGCGAATATCCTTCGACACTCTGCATGATTCCGTCCCGTGCGGCTTCGGCCAGATAGGTCGC
>JAAYKS010000317.1 GCA_012522285.1 Clostridiaceae bacterium
GACCGTCCATCTCGTTGCCCAGACACCACAGTTTGATCCCGTGCGGGTCCTTGTGGCCGTTGGCGACGCGCATGTCGCTCAGCCGGGTGCCGCCCGGGTGGTTGCAGTATTCGACGAGCTGGCGCGCAGCATCCGGTCCGCGCGTTCCCAGGTTGACTGCCATCATCGGCTCGGTCCCCGCCTTTCGTGCCCAGTCGATGAATTCGTCCGTCCCGAACGTATTGTCCTCCAGGGTTTTCCAGGCGAGATCGAGCCGCTTGGGACGATTTGCGACCGGACCGACTCCGTCTTCCCACTGGTACCCAGACACAAAATTGCCGCCGGGATAACGCACGATCGGAACACCCAGTTCATTGACCATCCGGATGACATCCCGGCGGAACCCCTGCTCGTCCGCATCGGGATGCCCGGGTTCATAGATGCCGCCGTAGACCGCACGCCCCAAATGTTCGACGAAAGATCCGAACAACCGCCGGTCGACCTCCCCGATCCGATACGCCTTGTCCAATCGCACTGTTGCCTGTCGCATGTCCTGTACCTCCATCTATCTTATGTTGAACTCGATGTGTCTCCCGAAGGGATCTCCCCTACAACCCGCACTACGGTTCCGTCGGAGGAGAGTTCGTCCAGACGAATGCCGAACTGGTTGAGAAAAAAAGCATCCAGTCCGGCACTCAGCTCTTTGTTTGCGCTGTCTACCAGTGTGGCGGGCAACGCGACGTTGCCGATCCGGATTCCCTCCAGCCAGGCCACCCCTTCCGGTTCCGTCGGAGGGGGCAGTGAAATCCGCGCCAGGACCGCGACCGAAGCGGGCAACTCCCCCACGGCTGCATATAGAGCCTCCGGTGTGTAGCCAACCAGGGTGGCAGCCGCCGCGGGTGAGGCGATAGCGGACAGCGTGAACCCGCCGTCCTCTTCCCCGTCCCGGTCTTCGATCCGCACCTGCACCTGATCGAGCACATGAGGGTCGGACCCCGCGTGATCCAACAGATACGCGAACTGACCCTCCGACAGAGAAAGTGTCTCCCGGCTCGATTCCCGGCCGTTGTCCGGACGGAGCCGTGCGACTTCCATCCCGAGCCGATCTTCGAGTGCCTCGCGCTCCTCCCGGGAGATCGGCGCCGTCCCCAGATCGGTCTGACGGTCGATTCCCACCAGACGGGAAACCCAGGAGATCTGCAGAACTCCCTGCACCCCGCCGCGCAGATAGGCAATCCCGACCCAGACCGCCAACACTAGGACCACTGTCAGCAAACACGCCAGCAGAGCCAAGGCGATGCGGGAGCCCTTGCGAAACGTCACGTACCGCATTATAGCATCACGGCAAGCACGACCGCCGCTGCTAGGTGACTGAACAACAAGGAGCCGGACAGGCCTCCGACCGCACGGCTGTAGCCCCATGCGCAGAGCGAGGCCGTCGTCGCGGCAGTCCAGGCAAAAAAGCCGCCGCCAGTCAGCAAAACCACCGTAGACGCCGCCGCACCGCAAACCAGCAGGTCGACCGCATCGAGTCCGCGCGAGACAAATCGATCCACCGCACCGGACCACCCCCGGGGAAGGGAGAGAAAACCAAACACGACAATTCGGAACAACAAGACGGCCACTCCGGCCGCGACCGGTTCCCACCGGATCAGGGGGCGGCTCCACAGCATACGTCCGACCAGACCAAACGTCACGCAAACCAGCAACAAAGCACCGGCCGACAGCAACCCGACGCGTGTAATGTCCTGTCTGGGCAGCGTCCCCTCCGGAAACAGGCGGGCGAGTGACCCAAACACCAGCACGGCCATGAGAGCTCCGGCGACGAACAGGACGGTCGCGTCAAACGGCAAAAGCAAGAATCCAGGACGGCCCAGACGACCGTCGGGCTCGCTGGTTCCCATCCAGCGGGCCAGATCGTCCCGCAACACGGGGGACATCAGTCCAAGTCCGGTCGGAATGCCGGGATAGAAGGTTAACCGGGTGTCGCCGTCCGCCGACACATATGTCATCGAGCGGGTCGGACCTTCGCTCTCCGAGGGCGGCGCGAGCGTCGTGTCCTCCCCCGACAACGCTTCAAAGAATTCATAGAGCGTGCCATCCCGCTTTTCCGCGTCCCCTCCGGTGGCGAAGATACCCGTCGGCAAGGCTGGCGGATCATCGGCAGGAGAGAAAAAGTCCGGTCCGGGATCCAGCAGGGTCCATCCCGCGACGGACGCAAGCGCCGGATCGTTCAGCACGATGCGGGCGGCGTCCCTGTAGGCAAGTAGCCAGATCCTGCCGGCCGTAACCCCCGCCTTTTCGGCAAGCAGGTCGACGGCGTTTTGGAGGATCGAGGCGTCGGGCATCGCGGGAAGAGGACAACTCATCGCACAGGCGCCGGCCCGTGCCAGATCGTCCAGCAGCGGCAGCATCCCGGCGGGTGCCGCCTGTTCCGGATACAACACCAGTACCGGACGGCCATCGGCCGGAATGGACGCAGGGCAGGAGAGCGAAGCCACAAGCGCTTTTCCGCCTCCCGCGTCGGACAGAGGAATTTCAGAAATCCCGGACGACCGGCTCCAACCGGACCAACATAGCATTCCGAGGGCGATCAACGGCACCAATGCCCACGCCAGCAGCGTGGCGGTGCGGCCCATCTTCAGTGGCGCAAATCTGGTGCCAAAGCCCGTCATGCGGTGTCCTCCGACTTTCACGTTTATGATATCCTGTTTAGCATTATATC
>JAAYKS010000318.1 GCA_012522285.1 Clostridiaceae bacterium
AAACTGGTCTGTGGAAGCTGGATCCGGATCGCTTCGCAGATCCCGATCCCCTGCGGCCGCACCGTGAGTTCGCCGTCGCTCCAGTCAAAGGGCACGGGTTCACCGGAGGTGAGGCTGGTAACCTGGACCGGCCGTTCCGGCACCGGTACAGTGCAAACCGCGGCAGAGATCTCCACCGGAGGATAAAAGGAATTCCCGAAATGTCCGGTCTGATTCACCAGGTGCAGCAGCAGCGCACCAGGCACCGAGGTTCGGGTCAGCGTGATTTCCACCATCGGGGGCAAATCGGTCCGGACCGGCTGGACACCGAGGAGATTTTCCAAAAGATCCAGCACGACCTGCATTGTGTTGGGAACTCCCTGCCGGTGGAACAACCGCCCCGGGAACCAGGGCAGGGTCAAACAAACCCCTTCCCCATAACGGTGAAGCACTGCGCCGGGATTGTCACCGGCCTGGAAGCGGGGGTAACAGCGCTCGGGCGGCCCGAACGGCTGGGGCGGGATCATCCGCAGCACCCTCCGGCCGTCCGGCTCGTATTCCGTATAGATATAGTCCCCGTCGAGCGCGACCAGCCGGGTCTTTCCGAACCGCCCGAACAACGCTTTTTCCGCCTCTTCGATCTGGAAGTATGCGCCGCGCGCGGTTTGTGCGAGTCCGGGTCCGTCCAGCCCCATACAGGACGGCACCGGCGTCTCCCGCTCTTCCCCGTCGCCGTCGAGCCATCCGATACGGCCAGTGCAGAGCATCCGGCCGCCCGCCGCCACAAATCCATTCAGGAGATGCGCTTCCCTGTCCCCGATCTGTTCGAGGCCGGGGAGCACAAGAGTGTCGTATTTGCCGAGGTCGACCTCGCCGATCCGGCTCAGGAACACCACGTCGAACAGGTGGTGGCCTTCCGTCAGCATCCGGTACAGTCCCGCCGCCTCGGTGTCGGAACCGAATCCACCCCAGTGGTCCGGCGTCAACAGCGCGGTCCGTGCGACCGACACATTGTCCCGATAAAGCGCGGCGTGGTTCCGGTGGTGGGCAAACACGCGCGCGACCGCTTCGTAACCCGACGGGTCGTCGTGGTTGTCCAGTCTCCCGATCAGGTAGTAGTCCAGCTGGCCCGCGTTGGCGAGGTTTTGCCACAGTCGGGCCTCCTGCTGGACCGGGGAAACCGCGACATGCCGGGTCGGGAAGTCCCAAAAGTCCACGCTGGTGTTGCTAGAGAGATATCCGGGAAACGAAGCGCGCACCCATTTGGTGTTCTCCGAACCCGCATATGGCCAATGGGGGAGCGGCCGGTCCAGCGCGGTGTTGCATTCCTGCCGGATCATCCCGGTATCGAGCGTGTAGACATCCCGGTTGATGAGAATATCCGGCCGGATGCCGCGAATGAGCTCGCACACCCGGGCGTTGTGATCCTCTACGGTTTCCTGCTGAAACCGCCGATACGCGCGAAAAACAGGGTCCGCCCGATCCTCCTTTTCAGGCAACGCCAGCCCGTATCTTTCCCGGAACAGCCGTCGACAGGCATCACAATGGCAGATCCCGTGATACCGGTTCGCGTAGTCGCGGACCTGGTATCCGGCCATATTGAAAAAGATTCCGTCAAACTCGTGGGCGGTGAGACATTCCCGGATGATTTCAAGCGCCAGGATATGCTGATATTCCCCGTTGATGCAGGCGTGCACGTCGCCCTCAAAATCCACGATGTCCCCAGCTGCCGTGCGGTCCGCCCAGGAGGGGTGCTCCTCGTACAGTGCCCGGCGGATCTTGGAAAAATCGGTCCGTGCGAGCACGCGG
>JAAYKS010000319.1 GCA_012522285.1 Clostridiaceae bacterium
ATCGCTTCATGGTCCCGCAACGCGATCCGTTCCACTTGCGAGATATGCCTCATGCCCGCCTCCCACGCTTCCATTGTATCGGGATGTGAATCTATTGTAGACCAATGCAGCGGACATAACATCACCAATCACTCGACTCCACGGAGCATGTGTGCGGGGGAGGCGCGCCATTGGCCGCTGTTGAACTGCATATGACAGGCGCATATAATGAAGCAAACATGATTCTCCCCATCCGATCAGTCGTTTGACGCCGGGCCCGATGGGGCCACGGCGTCGGTAGCACAGCAATGGAACAGGGCCGGTTCGCCGGAACAGGATTGGAGGATTCCCCATGAAATGTAATATTTGCGGCGCCGAATCCGCGGAAGGTTCGGCATTCTGTGCCGGCTGCGGCAGTCCGCTCCCCAAAGAAAATGTCGCGCCCGCCGCCCCCGTGCAGACAAATTGTCCGAAATGCGGGGCTCTGACGCGCCCGGACGCCCTGTTCTGCCCGGCTTGCGGATTCCGGCTCAAAGAGCCCGTCGCCGCATCTCCTGCCCAGCCTGCACCACCGCATCCCTCCCCTGTCCAAATGCAGTCTCCCTATGCATCCCCGCAAGGATCCTACGCGCCGCAGCAGTCGCCCTATGCGCCGCCGCAGGCTCCGTACGGGCAACCGCAGGCGCCGTATAGCCAACCCCAGACGCCGTACGGACAGCAGCCCTACTACGGACAACCCCAGGCTGCCTATCCGCAGTACGCGCAGCCCGCCTATGCCCCGCCCAGAAAGAAACGCAGAGGACTGCTGGTCGCGGCGATCATCATACTGCTGCTCGTGGTGGCCGGCGTGGGATCCTACATGGTCTTTGGTGACTCGATCAAGCGGATCGTGCTGGGTGAAAAATACACCTATGCGATGATCGAACAGAAAAACCTCAAAGAGGATTTTGAAAAGGCTGTCGACGCTGTCGCCAAGATCGGCAACCTCGAAGAGCGGGCTGCTGAGGGCGGACACGCTGTGGATCTTCAACTCGATTTGGATGAAACCGGGCTCGGACTGGATCCACAGATGGCCGCTGCCATCCGGAATCTGACCCTGCGCAACGGGTTGGAGATCGACTGGGTCCAGGGGGAGCCGGTCTATTACAACGCACTGTCACTCCAGGCTGGCGAAGAACAACTCGCGACGCTGCAGATCTATACCGAGGGTGAGCAGATTCTGGTCGGTTTGCCCGAAGTGCTTGACCAGTATATCCGGATCGATCCGGCCGCGCTGGGAGAAGCCTCCGGCGGTTCGGTGGACGCGTCCCAGATCTCCCTCCTGCTGGAGATGGTCACCTCGATGGACATGGAGATCGACCGGGGGGCGCTGGAGACCTCGATGATGGAGATCGTGAAGATTCTCCTCGAACATATCGATGAAACCACCTATGAGAAAGACCAGCCCCTCCAGGTCGGCGGGGTCACGGGCACCTATGACGCGTACACGATCACCCTTGGCAGCGAGAGCGCCAAGGCAATGGTGGTCGATATCCTCACATTCGTGCGGGATGACGCGACCTTGTATAACCTGATCGGACGGATGATGTCGATTTCCGAGGGCGGCAGCGACGAGCCGGTTGACATGGCGCAGTATCAGTCCGAGATTGACGAGGCCATCGCGGACATCGAAGCCGAGGAGATCACCGATCCGTTTACCCTGACCCACACCGCCTATGTGGACAAAGGCGGCAACATCGTCGGGCGCATGTTCCGGGCTGAAGACGAGGCCGGATCCGAACAGCTCGCCATCGAGTACGCGCACCCCTCGGAAGGACCGGATGAGGCGATTTTGTTCCGGATGGAGTCCGAAGGGTACGAAACGGTCCGGTACCAGAGCGAATATGTGAAAGTGGACGGAAAGATGACCGGGACGGCCACGATCGTGATGGAAGAGTCCGACATGGTGAATGTCTCGTTCTCCGACCATCAGATGGTGGATCGGGACGGCAACGACTACATGGTCGGCCATTTCGAAGTCATGATGCCCGCGGATGCGGGCATGCCGGTCGATAAAATCACGATGGATGCCCGGTGGGACGGGGACGACTACATCATGACCCTGCTGGTGCCGGGATTTGCAGAGCTGGATGTGACTTACAACCAGATCGCCGCATCCGCGGTCGACATTCCGGATTTTGGGAGCGTGACCGCGGTGGACATCACCGACTCGGCATCGCTCCAGGGACTGATGACCGAAGACACGATGAACAAACTGATGGCAATCGTTGAAAAAATGGGGCTCCCGCTTGACACCTCCGGCATGACACCCTGACATGCTTCGGGTGGAAGGGCTCGAAAAGGCCTACAAAAGAGAACCCGTCCTGCGCGGGGTCTCTTTTTGCGTCGAACCGGGGCGCGTACTGGGGGTCTGCGGAAACAACGGCGCCGGCAAGACGACCCTGGTGTCGGTGCTGGCTTCGATCCTCCCGGCGGACGCCGGCCGGATCTCTCTGATGGGAGTGCCGGTCGAAGCGGGGGTCGCCTATCGGCGCATGATCGGCTATGTGCCCCAGGGGATCGCGCTCGCTCCACGGCTGACCGTGCGGCAAAACCTGCTGTTCTGGGCATCGGTGCAGGGGTTGCGCGGCAGCCAGGCGCGGGAGGCGGCCGCGGAGGCTGCCCGACTGTCCGGGTCCTCCGACTTTCTGGAAAAACAAGTCGCCCGGCTATCCGGCGGTATGGCCAGGCGGGCCAATCTGGCGGCCGGCATCCTGGGGCGGCCGCAACTGCTTTTGCTGGACGAACCGACCGCCGGTATTGACGAACAGACCCGGGATGTCATCCTCGAGGCGGTGCGGGTCCAGCGGGATCGAGGGACGATCGTGGTGATGGTCAACCACTATGCCAACGAAATGGCCGCGGTCTGCGACCGGATCATCACCCTGCGGGATGGCGTGGTGGGCGAGGGGATGGCCTCCCGTGTTACGTAGGCTGGTCGGACTGTACCTTCGCGAAACCTGTCACGTCCGGACCTGGGCGTTTCTTGGGGCGATGCTGGTGCTGGCCGGGATGTTTGCGGCTGGCGGTCTGTCCGGTGGAGATACGGGGGTGCAGGTGTACAACACCATCCGGCTCTCGGTCGTGGACGAAGACAACAGCATGATCTCCAACGCGATCATCGACCAGCTCGGCGGGATCCAGACCCTCGATTATGTTTATGTCGAATCGTTTGACCGGGCGCGCGCCCGGCTGGAGGAGGGCGAAACTCTGCTGCTCCTGCACATTCCGGCCGGGTTTTATGCCCGTGCGCGGGATCCGGGAGAGACCGCCGGCGTCGAAGTATGGCTCAACGACCGGATGCCCACCGAAGCCATGGTGTTTGTCCGCTTTCTCGAAAATGCCGCGGACAGCGTGTCGGTCTCCAAAGCCGCGCTGTTTGCGTTTGAAGACGAGGTGGCGCGGTTGTTCCCGGACGCCAAGACCCAGCGGGACGAAAGCGACGCCGCCGCCATCGCCATCATTCTCCGGCTGGTCGCTCGCAAGAGCATCGTGCGGATCCGGGAAGCCCCCCCGCTCGACACCGGTTTATTCATCCTTTCGGCGCTCACCTGCCTGTACACCCTCCAGACCACTTTGCTGGTGCTCCCGCTGGTCCGCCGCGAGCGGGCTGACGGGGTATATGACCGGATGAGGGTTCGGGGCATGCCCTGGTGGAAACCGGCACTCGCCCGGATCCTGGCGGGATTGGTCTGGCTTGTTGCCGGGATCGCGCCGCTGTTTGCGGTGCTGCTCCGGGCCTTTCCCGTCGTCTCGCCCTGGCCGCCGGTCGCGGCGGTACTGGTACTGTATGTCACCGGCTCGCTGCTGGTACAAGCCTGGGCGCCGGTCTCCACCCGGGACGACACCGCGCTATTGACCGCCTGGGCGGTGCTGCTCGGTCTGCTGCTGCTGGGCGGGTGCATCTATCCGCTTCGTCTGCTGCCGGCCTGGCTCCGGACGGCAAGCGTTCTGTCTCCGGCACGATGGGCGTTTTCCGCGCTCTATGAAACCTATGCGGGACAGCCGGTGTCATGGGCGCTCTTGTGGCCGCCTTTCCTGCTTGCGGTGCCGGCCGGGGTTGCGACCTGGCTCTCCTGGAGGCGCGCGCGATGGGATTTATAGCGGTGTTGCGGCTCAAAGCCGCGGATCTGTTTGCCCGGCGTCTGCTGCTTATGGCGCTGCTCGTGATTCCCGTCGCGCTTGGCATGGTCGCGGGCTCCGCCAACCGCGTAAATGCGGATCCCGCGATTCAGGTGGCATTGGTGGACGAGGACCGGACCCCCGCGAGTGCGCGGCTCGCGGAACGGCTGGGGAGCGCGGGCTGGACCCTGGAGTCCACGGATC
>JAAYKS010000320.1 GCA_012522285.1 Clostridiaceae bacterium
CGCATTTATTTGACGCCGGTCTCCCCCCCCACCCTCCGCCGCCGCATGACTGGCCTGGCAGACCGGTACGGGTACGCGACCGGGCATGGATCCGGGCATAACGGATCGACAAGGGAATGATAACAGCTCGAATGGGCGGCGCAGACAGACAGAAATACAGAGGAAAGTATGATTGACCGAAAAAAACTAAAAGAACAAATTTATCACTCTCAGGATCAAGGTTCCGCTCCGGCGCAGGACGACGCAACGATGGACGATCTGGATGATGTCGCCAATCTCGCTTCGGATCCGCGTGCGCTCAAAGACGACGATTTCAACGAGGAAAGCGACGAGCTAGATCGGGCATATGCCGGTCAGGACCAGTTTGACACGTCCAACAATTCAGCCTACAGCGAGAACGACATTCAGGTTCTCGAAGGGCTGGAGGCGGTCCGTAAGCGTCCCGGCATGTATATCGGTGACACGACCACCCGGGGGCTGCATCACCTGGTGTATGAGATTGTCGCCAATTCGGTCGACGAAGCGCTGGCCGGACGCTGCGACAAGATCAACGTGATCGTCAATCCTGACAATTCCGTCACAATCACCGACAACGGAAGCGGCATTCCAGTCGGAATTCATCCCAAGATGGGTATCCCCACGGTAGAGGTGGTCCATACCATCCTACATGCGGGCGGTAAGTTCGGCGGAGGCGCATATAGTGTTTCCGGCGGCTTGCACGGGGTTGGCGCCTCGGTCGTCAACGCGCTTGCGGAGTGGATGGAAGTCGACGTTGCACGCGAAGGGCTGGTTTACAGTCTGCGCTTTGAGAGGGGGCGGACCGTAAAACCGCTGGCGGTCGTCGGCGAAAGCACCCACACGGGAACCACCACACGCTTCCGCCCCGATCCGGAGATCTTTCCGGACATCAACTTTGACTTTGACGCCATGATCACGCGGTATCGCGAGATGGCGTTCCTCAACAAAGAGGTCACCATCATCTTGCGCGACGAGCGGCAGGAGCCTGCTCTTGAGAAGACATTACACTATGATGGTGGTATTATATCATTTGTTGAATATTTAAACAAAAACAGAGAGCCACTATACAAGGTTCCGATCTATTTTGCGGCCCGTAACGGTGACTGTTTCGTCGAGGTTGCGATCCAGTACAACAACGGATATGCGGAAAACGTGTACTCCTATGCCAACAACATCGCCACAATCGAAGGCGGGACCCATCTGACCGGATTCCGCTCTGCGCTGACCAAAGTTGTCAACGATTACGCCCGAAAATACAAGTTGCTCAAAGACAATGACCGGAACCTGCAGGGCGAGGATGTCCGCGAGGGATTGGCGGCGATCATCAGCGTCAAGCTCCCTGAGCCGCAGTTTGAGGGGCAAACCAAGACCAAGCTGGGAAACAGTGAAATCCGGACCCTGGTGGAGTCGGTCATGAACGAACGTCTGGCCGCGTATCTGGAAGAAAACCCCTCGATCGCCCGTACGACAATCGACAAGTGCCTATCTGCTTCCCGTGCGCGTGACGCCGCGCGCAAAGCCCGCGATATGACCCGGAGAAAGAATGCGCTTGAATCCAACGCGCTGCCGGGCAAACTTGCAGATTGCCAGGAAAAAGATCCCCGCTTCTGCGAATTGTTTATCGTAGAAGGCGATTCCGCCGGCGGTACGGCAAAACAAGGCCGGGAACGCAAGTATCAAGCGATTCTTCCGCTTTGGGGTAAAATGCTCAATGTAGAGAAGGCGCGTATCGACAAGGTATATGACAATGAAAAACTCCAGCCGGTCATCATGGCCCTCGGCGCCGGTGTCGGAAGCGATTTCGACATCTCCAAGCTCCGGTATTACAAGGTCATTATCATGGCAGACGCCGATGTGGACGGCTCACATATCCGCACATTATTGCTGACCTTCTTCTTCCGGTACATGCCTGAACTGGTAAAGGCTGGAAACGTATATCTGGCTTGTCCTCCCTTGTACCGCGTATACGAAGGAAACACCTCGTTTTACGCATACGACGACAGCGATGTACTCACCATCAAGGAACAGACTGGATGGAAAGATCCCAAACTCCAACGATTCAAGGGACTGGGAGAAATGAGCGCAGAACAACTCTGGGAGACGACGATGAGCCCGACGACCCGCAAATTACTCCGGGTCGAACTTATGGACGCACAACAAGCGGACGAAGTCTTCACTTTGTTGATGGGCGACAAAGTGGAACCGAGGAGAGAGTTTATCCACACGAACGCGCGCTATGCGCAGACCGACATTTGATTTAGACATACAGGCGTAGGCCTTTCGAGAATGAATAGGACGCGATGTTTCACATGAAACATCGCGTTTCTCTTTGTAATTATCGACCAGAGGAGAGGGATGTCGAGTCGTTGAAGTGGAAAAGAGAAGGCAGAATGTATGGTAGAATGATCCTGGTTTGAAAACGTGGAGGGAGCAAGATAGATGGGGCAAATCTTGGCAATCGTCAATCAAAAAGGCGGAGTGGGGAAAACGACAACTACAGTCAATCTTGCCGCTTACCTCGCAAAGAATCGCAAAAAAACCTTGCTTCTAGACGCGGATCCGCAGGGGAATTCCACCAGCGGGATCGGGAAAGTAAAAAAAACGCTGGAAATGACATCGTATGATGTCTTAATCAACCAAACTCCCATTCGAGATGTCATATTGGAGACAGGTCGGAAGCATTTGTATCTATGTCCCAGTAATATCAACCTCGCCGGCGCGGAAGTGGAACTGGTCGACGTTGTTTCACGTGAAACAAGACTGAAGAGAGCGCTAGAGCCGATCCAGAAAGAATACGACTTCATCCTGATTGATTGCCCCCCCTCGCTGGGATTGATTACGATCAACGCTTTGACTGCCGCAACGGGCGTATTGGTGCCCATCCAAAGCGAGTACTACGCGCTGGAAGGGTTGACACAGCTGATGGAAACGGTCAATTTGGTGCGTCAACAGCTAAATCCTGGTCTCGATATCTTTGGTGTTCTCATGACGATGTATGACAAACGAACACAATTGGCCCGCCAAGTGGCTCAAGATGTACAGAATGTGTTTGGTGAAAAGGTATTCAAGTCCATAATCCCGCGCAATGTGCGTTTGAGTGAGGCTCCCAGTTTTGGACTGACGATATTGGAATACGATAAAAAGTCGAAAGGGTCCGCAGCGTACAGTGATCTAGCGCGTGAAGTGATCAAGCGTGCAGGGCGTTAAGGGAGGCAAATCGAATGGCAACTACGACAAATAAAACGAAACCCAAGACAAAGACGGCAAGTAAGCCCGCGACACGGGCCCCAATAAAGACAACGAGCAGAACAACAGCGAAACCGGCCGTTCAGTCCGGGCCAGCTCACGTTTCTAAAGGACTGGGGAGGGGATTGAGCGCGCTCCTGTCGGCCGAATCTGTCTCGATCGATGTACGAGACGCCATCATCATGCTGCCGATCAACGATTTGAATCCCAACATCGACCAGCCCCGCAAGCATTTTGACAAAGAACGACTCAAAGAACTGGCGGATTCTATTTCACAAAACGGCGTAATTCAGCCAATTATTGTGACACGCTTCGAGACAGGGTACAAAATCGTAGCCGGTGAACGCCGTTGGCGGGCAGCTCGCCTGGCCGGACTCAAGACAATTCCCTCGATTGTACGGGAGTTGACCGATATCCAGGTTCTCGAGCAGGCTTTGATTGAAAACATTCAACGTCAGGACTTGAATCCGATAGAGGAAGCCGCTGCTCTGGAAAAATTGATGATCGACCACCAAATGACGCAAGAGCACCTGTCCAAGATGATTGGACGAAGTCGTCCGGCTATCGCGAATACCGTACGATTGCTTGGACTGAGCGAGTTTGTTAAAAGCCTCGTTGTGACAGACGCGATGACGGCGGGACACGCAAGAGCCCTCTTGAGCTTACCAAGTGTAGAGATCCAAGACCAAACCGCGAAGGTCGTCGTGGACAAGGCTCTTAACGTCCGACAGACCGAGGCACTTGTGAAGACAGTACTGCGAAATAAACGGAAACCTGCCAAACAGAAGGTGGATGAGGAGTTCGCTGCCAATGTGCTCGATCTCGAACACCGCCTCCGTACCTGCCTGGGAACCAAGGTATCGATCCAGGACAGAAATAAAAGAGGGAAAATCGTGATCGATTACTACTCCTATGAGGAACTGGATCGCATTTTAGAGAAAATAGGAGTATAAGTCATATTAACATACTCATACTATATTACAAAAAGTCGCCTAAACGCCCTCCGGATACGCAATTGACACCTGTCGGACCTCATTGTAGAATGACTAGGCGTCAAACCGGGGCAAGGCCTGCTCGCTCGATAGGGAGAGATGGCCGAGCGGCTTAAGGCACTGGTCTTGAAAACCAGCGCGGTGTAAACCACCGCCGTGGGTTCAAATCCCACTCTCTCCGCCAAACATGACCTGGACCTGTTCTTTGCACCTTGCAACCTGGTAGACTGCCATTCGGAGAAGTACCC
>JAAYKS010000321.1 GCA_012522285.1 Clostridiaceae bacterium
GAACTGCGCAAGTACATCAACATCGGCGTGGACAACGGGGGAGGACATCTCTTTTTGGCAAACGGCGACACCGAACAATATTTGAACGTAACCGGCAAAGTCGGGTACCCCTTCTTTGGCGAACTCATCCTCGACTGCCTCAACCGCACCGAAAAAGCCATGACGCAAGAGCACGCGTTCAAGGCCGGCGAGTTGTGCGTGCGGGCGGAAATGGCGGCGGTCCGGCTGGCCTGATTCAGCTGCAGCCGGCACTTATACGGGCCTTTCATCGAACTTCGACAAAGCCTCCCTGTGCGGGGGGCTTTGTTTCATAGGGCACAACATGTAGTAGTCGCACAAAAAACTGTTACAAAATATGGTGCCTTTTTCTGACCCTTTTGTCGGCTTTGCGTTTATAATGATATCCACCGATGGGAGAGGGAGGACAAAAACATGGCACAACTCCGGGACCTGATGGTCCGATATTATACGAAAGAGCTGGAGGAAACCCCCGACAGGACGGTCTTTGATCTATTCGAATGGGTATCGCGGGATGTCCTGATCGTCGACCACAAATCCGGACGCACCTTGACCGATATGAAGGGGCTGGAGTTTCCTGCGCACTACTCGCAGAACGCCTGTGACATCATCGCGTCCAAATATTTCCGCAAGGCCGGGGTCGGTTCTCCCGAGGGAAGCGAGAGCAGCATGCGGCAGGTCGCGGACCGGATGGTCGGATTCTGGGTGGACGCTTTGCAGGACGAAGGGCTGGTGGAAACCAAAGAAGAGGCCGCCGTATTGTACGACGAGCTGGTGTATACCTTCCTGAACCAGATGTTTGCCCCCAACTCGCCCCAGTGGTTCAATACCGGCATCAAACGGAATTACGGGATCACCGGAGGAAAGAGCGGTCTTTATTACTATGATGAAGCAGCCGGACAGGTAGTGGAATCAAAGGACGACTATACGCGTACACAGGCATCTGCCTGTTTCATCTTGTCCGTCGAGGACAAACTGCTCGGAGAGCACTCCATCTCCGACACTTATGTGACTGAAACCAAACTGTTCCGGGGTGGCTCCGGCACCGGAACCAACTTTTCCGCGATCCGTGCCGAAGGAGAAAAATTGACGGGTGGAGGTGCTTCCTCAGGCCTGATGAGCTTCCTCAAAGGTCTCGACCGCAATGCCGGTGCCATCAAGTCCGGTGGAACCACCCGCCGTGCGGCCAAAATGGTCTGTCTCGATCTGGATCACCCGGAGATCGAGCGGTTCATTCAGTGGAAAGCAACCGAAGAAGACAAGGTGCTTGCGCTGGCGAAAATGGGATACGATGCCGACATGGACGGCGAGGCATATCAGACCGTATCCGGACAGAACAGCAACAACTCCATCCGGATTCCGGATGCCTTCATGCGAATGGTGGAACAACTGGAGGTGGATCCGGATGCCACTATCACACTGACCGGACGCGTCGACAGCCGTGTCGACCGTGAGGTTCGTGTGGCCGATCTGTGGCGCATTTTCAACCAGGCCGCCTGGCGCTGTGCGGATCCCGCACCGCAGTTTACCGACACCTTCAACGCCTGGCACACCTGCCCCGCGGGCGAGGACGGCGACCGAACCGCGCGCCACAACCGGCTGAACTCCACCAATCCCTGCGGCGAGTACGCGTTTCTGGACGACACCTCCTGCAACCTCGCCTCCATCAATATACTCCGGTTCCTCGACGCGGAAACCGGCTCTTTCGATCTGCAGGGATATCTGCACATGATCGCTCTCTGCCAGATGGTGCTGGAGGCGTCGGTCCATTGGGGACAGTTCCCCACCCCGGACATCGCGCGGAAGACCTGGCTGTTCCGCACGACCGGACTGGGCATGGCCAACCTGGCCGCGCTGCTGATGTCTGTCGGCCTGCCTTACGATTCGGACGAGGCGCGGACATTGTCAGCCGCACTGGTCGGCATTTTGACCGGACACAGTTATTATGTCTCTTCCCTGATGGCGGAGAAGTCGTCTCCCTTTGCCTGCTATGACCTCAACCGGGACGACTTTCTGCGGGTGATCCGCAATCATGCGCGGGTTGCGGGTGCGTTGGACGGCGCGTTCGACGCGCTGGGGTACGATCCGGTTGAGGTCGACCACAACGCGCTCGTCGAAATCGGAATGGGCGATCTGTCCGGAACGCTGATCGAAGTGTGGCAGGCCGCCATCCGGAGCGGCGAAGCTCACGGGTTCCGCAACGCGCAGGTTTCCGTTATGGCACCCACCGGAACGATCTCTTTTGCCATGGATTGCGCCTCGACGAGCATTGAGCCGTTTTTCTCTCATGTCATGTACAAAAAACTCTCCGGCGGCGGCTACATGAAACTCGCAAATCCGGTGGTCGAAGCCGGATTGCGCCGACTGGGTTATGAACAGGACGAGGTGGACGACATCCTGGCCTACATCCTCCGGGAAGAGGACGGGCGAATCGCAGACGGAAAGATTGAAGGCGCGCCGCATCTGCTTCCCGAGCATCTGCCGGTGTTTGATACCGCCAACCAATGCGGAACCGGAAAACGTTATATTCACTACAGCGGACATGTCAGAATGGTCGCGGCGCTCACCCCTCTGTTGAGCGGAGCGATTTCCAAAACCGTGAATCTGCCGCGGGAAGCCACCGTCGAAGACTTTATGGATGTCCATCTGTTGGCATGGCACCTGGGAGTCAAAGGCATCACACTGTACCGGGACGGCTCCAAGGCCGCTCAGCCGCTCAATCTGCGGCTGGATCCCGAACAGGAAGATGTAAATCTGGCCGATTTGAGCTATAAGCAACTGCTTGCGTTTGCCACCAGCGCGCGGGAGCGCCTGGGATCGGGTGAACAGAACTGGGCGGGCGGTGTCCGGCTGTCCCGCAGGGACAAACCGGTCGGCATTCGTTCAGGGCACACGCATCCCGCGCAGATCGACGACGTCAAGATCTATACGACGGTCAACCGGAATGCCAAGGGCCAGATTTCGGAAATCTACATCACGACCGATCGCGAAGGCACCCTGATCATGGGGCTGCTGAACTCGTTGTCCAAGACCATTTCCGTGATGCTGCAATACCAGATTCCGGCTCAGAACATCTCCAAGATGCTGCGTGGACAGAAGTACGAACCCTACGGGTTTGTCACACGCCATCCCTATATCAAGTACTGCACCTCCATTTCGGATCTGATCAGCAAGATCATCGATATCGAAATCGGCGATTTCTCCCGCTGTCAGGTCAAACCGGAGAGTGGAGGGTTGCCTGACACCCTGGATACCGCCCCCGCCTTCCCCGATCTGCCCGACCGGGAGTATGCGACCGGTGTGCAGGGGGAACCTGGTACGGGACAACCTTCTCTGCCCGCATCCGTACAGGGAGAGCGTCTGTATGACGGCTCAACCTGTCCGACCTGTTCCAGCACCCGTATGGTGCGCAACGGAACCTGCAAGGTATGTCTGGACTGCGGCACCACCACCGGGTGCTCCTGACACACAAACGGTCTGTTTGAGGGCATAGCAAAAGGCGCCGGTGATGAACCGGCGCCTTTTGTGTGTGAGTCTCAACCGGGCAATAAGCCGGTAGGTCACTCGATTTCGATGGTCGTCTTTTTCTCGGATGCGGCTGTTTTCGGGACAGTGATCTCCAGGATGCCGTCCTTGAACGAGGCTTTGACATCTTCCGCCACGGCGCCGTCCAGATACAGGCAGCGCTGCATCGATCCGAATCTGCGTTCGCGGTGGATGTAATTCCCTTTGGTCTCTTCCGACGTCTCGTCTCGCTGGACCGAGATGGTCAGACGGCCGTCTTCCAGTTCGAGCTGGATCTCTTCCTTCTTGACGCCCGGAAGCTCCGCCTCCACGCAGTACTGATTGTCGTTTTCGCGCACATCCAGTTTGAAGCTTTGATTGACCAGACTTCTGCGGAAGGGCGACGCTTCGTTAAAGAAGTCGTCCATCACACTGAAGAAATCGTCAAAGCGGCCGTTGGATTGGGGGAGCAGAGAGCGTTTGCGGTTGAACGGTACAAGTCCTGCCATCATCAACACCTCCTTCTACTCAGGATGAACAACAGGTTGGCACTCTCATATGTCGAGTGCCAATTCCATTGTACCTCAAAGTCAAAGAATGTCAAGAATCTGGTTGAAGGAGTAGACAAAATCAAGACGCAAATGACAAAACCGCCAGCAGGAGAAGCTGCATCAACAGAAAGAGGGGAACCAAGATCAGAAACCGTTTGTGACGGGTTTTATGGTGAAACACGCGCATACCCGCCCACACACCTGCCGCTCCGCCGAGCGCGGCACACAAGAGCAGCGTACGCTCCGGTGTGCGCCATCCCCCGGCGCGGGCTTTGTGTTTATCCATCCCCATCGCCACAAATCCCACGATCGAAGCCATCACACCCCAGGTTGCCATCCACACAATGTTTCCCGCGGCCCAGCGGAGGAGATCAGCCACGCGTATGTACCGCCATATCGCATACGATCCGGACCGCATTCTCAAAGGCGGTGGTCCAGGCTTTCCCCTGACCGGCGATCTCAAACGCCGTTCCGTGCGTACAGGTCGCGATTGGGTAGGGAAGGCCCCCATCGACGGCGGCACCCCGCTCAAAGCCCCGCATCTTCAAAGCGATTTGTCCCTGATCGTGATACATCGTCACTACCGCGTCGAACTGGCCCGCGTAAGCGCGGACGAACACTGTATCCGCGGGCCAGGGTCCGGACACCTCAATGCCAGCTTCCCGCGCCCGCTCGATCGCAGGAGCGATGGACTCGATTTCCTCACGGCCGCAATGACCGTTTTCGCCGGCGTGCGGGTTGAGAGCCGCGACGCCGATCCGAGGTGCAAGTCCGGTGCGGAGGGCCGTCCCGTTGGCAATCTCGATGGCTTCCAGGACCGCGTCCTCCGTGATGTGGTGGTTGATCTCTGCGATGGAGATATGACTGGTCACGCGGGTGGACCAAATCCCGTCCAGTACGTTGATCTCACAATATCCGCGGGTGACCCCGCATGCGCGAGCGAGATATTCCAGTTCGCTGGAGAGGTCGTTGCCCCCCATTTTCAGAGAGGTCTTGTTGAAGGGGGCAAATGCAAATCCTTCCAGCAGCCCGGAGCGACAGAGCGCAACCCCCAGATCCATCATGCGCAGACAAGCATGTCCGGCGACCGCACTCAACCGGGCGAAGGGAACGTCGGACGGATCGGTGTCATGCTGGTCGAACAGAACAGCAGCAGCACCTCCGTCGAGCAATTGGCGGACGCCACTCTCGTCATCGGCCACAGGGATGTCCGGCAAATGTCCATCTTTCACGGCGACTGCTGCCGCCCGCTGCAAAACCCGGAGATCACCAAACACAACCGGACGGCAGTGTTTGACCAGAAAACCGTCGGCAAGCAGCTGAACAATCAATTCAGGACCGATTCCGGCCGCATCACCGGACAGGATGCCAATAACAGGAAATATAGTTGTCACGGATACCTCTTTCTGCGTACAGGACGCCGCAGATTTTTTGTATGCAATTATTGTATCGTTCAAGTCGGTGTTGAGTAATATCGTTTATTGGATATTCATTCTGCAGTATGATGAATCTATCTACCGAAAAGACGGATCCATTATGGGGAGGGTAAAGGGATGGTACGCTTTCTAGAGAAACTGTTCCACCGCAAGGCGCTTACGGTTGGGGACCAGATGCGAGCTGAGCGGGAAAACCATGCACAGATCAAGCAGGATGTGATACCAGCAGACGAGGGGGAGTATGCGGACAACATGCGCCGTCGTTCTCACGGGCTTCAGAACGGCAACACCGCGGTACTCAACAACCAGAATACCGGCTCCGAGGCGACCGGCGGCGGGTACTTAAAGCTGAATCGTTATCTGCCTCATTGGGAGGAGCCTCCAGCCAGGCGAAGGAGTCGCGGCCGATTGTAGTTTCGATTGTCCACTACGGCATCGCTGCGTATTTCCGGATTGTATTCCTGTAGATAGCGTCGTTCCGCCGGGATAAATCGAACCCGGTACCGATCGAGGTAGTTCATGCCATGCGTCGGCACATCTCGCACCGACGCGCGCCGCAATACCACTGAAAATGGAATCCGTACGAATATGCGCGCGTCCAGATACGAATCGACAGGTTCACGGAACAACAGGACCCCTTCGATGAGGACGACTGTTTCAGGACCAATATCGAGTCGCAGTGTCTTTTCGTATCGGTCGGTATGCAGGTTGAGACAAATGACATCCCGTCGGAGCATCCCATCCGCTTTCATGGGCGCAAGGACCTCCCGTACGAGCCGTTCGTAGTCGAATGCGTTCCGGTAGTACGATTCCGCCGGATCCATCCCCTGGTTTCGGACATCTGACGGAAAGTGGAAATCGTCGGCGTGCACCACGACACAGGGTATTCGCCGACTTGCAAGATAGCGTGCCAGGCCTTCTGAAAAGGTGGTTTTTCCCGAGGTGTCCACCCCGTTGATCCCGATTTGCCGCCGGTCGCCGTCGCGGATCAACGCGCTGTAAAGTGCATGATAAACTGCGGTTTGGCATACCCGGTCTACCACTTGACGGGCTGAGTCTGCCGTGTAGTCCGCTGCCGTGCAACTTTCCTGATCATTGTATCCGTAAGCGATTCCGATACTGACGATGCCCGCTTCCCGCACAAAGGCAAAATCACATGCACGGTTTCCGACATAGGCACAAAGATCTCCACCGATTGCCTTTTCACGCAGGAACATCACCTTGGCCCGTTCATCACCGGCGCAGTGGATGGACTGAAAGCAGTCATCAATGCCGAACGTTTCGAGGAATTGGCACGTGTGCTCTATGCTTGTCGTAGAGCAGATGCTAAGGCGATGTCCCAGTGCAGCCAACCGCATCAACATCCACCGAACATAGGGAGCCAAACGTACACGTGTCTGACATCCGTTCCATTCGGTCACGAGTCGGAGCCCATCCAGATCGAAAATGACATCGCTCATATAACGCCTCCCGCTGACAATGGTAACATGATCGCATGCCAGCTTGGATAAAAAAGGAAACCACCTGGATGGGCGGTTTCCTCTTTGTGTTGAAAGGATGGAAAATCAGGCAGCTGTGTCCGCTTTCTTCTTCCCGCCGATGCTGAGAAGAAGATTGAGGACGATGCCAAACACTGCCGCGCCGGCGATACAGGGGACTTGCATTCCAAAGAAGTCGATGGTGCCGCCGAACCCGTATTGCCCGCCAAGACCGATGACCATGATCGTGGCAATGACCGCGATGTTTTTGGCACTGAACATGTCGACTTTCTTCTCCATCATGATCGCGACGCCCTGCGCGGCGATGGCTCCGAAGAGGAAGATCTCCAGTCCGCCGATGACCGCGGTGGGAATGCCGTAGATTGCGTTGATCAGCGGAGTGAAGCAGGCGATGATCATCGCGATGATCGCTGCGACGATCAGCACCGGGATCGAGAATACCCGGGTGATGGCCATCGCGCTGATGTTTTCGCCGTAGTTCGTTCCCGCGGGGCCGCCGATGAAGCCGGCCACGATGTCGCCGATGCCGTCACCGATGAGGTTGAGACCGAGTTTATCGGCGATGTTGTACTTTTTGCCCTTGTTGGCTTTGCGGGCGAGATCATTCACATAAATGTCCAGCTGGAACACATGCGCGGTGGACTCCGGAATGGTCGCGATCGCGATCGGCATGATCGCGGCAACCGCGTGCCAGGCCTTGAAGTTGGGCAGTGTGAAACGCGGCAGTGCGAATACGCCGGTTGCCGCACCTTCAGGCATTTCCTTAAACAGGTTGATGCCCGTGATCTGTGCGATGACGAAGGCGACGAGGCATCCGAGGAGGGGACCCAGCAGCAACGGGAGCTGTCCGAGGAATCCCTTGAGATAGACCGAGAAGAGAATGGTGGCAAACAAGGTCACCAGCGAGATGACCCAGGCCATGTGTCCCGCCAGCACGATTTGACTCTCGCCGACTGCAGGGTCTCCGAAGGTGTTGATCGCGATGGAGGTCGCGTCCTGCATGGCGTTCGCAGCCAGCGTCAAACCGATGACCATGGCGATCGGTCCTGTGACGGTGGCAGGCAGGATCTTTTCGATGGAGTCCCGTCCGAACCGGCTTACGACCAAGCCGGCCGCAATTGAAACAAATCCGGACATCACAATACCGAATTGAGCGACCGAAATTTTTTCATCGAGCGTATAGCCGGTCAGCTCTTCGGAGGCCATCAACACGATGATCGCCGACAGGTAGGAAAAACTGGAACCGTAGTAGAGGGGGATTTTGCGGCCGGTGACGAGGATGAAACAGATGGTGGCCAGGCCGCTGGCGAAAATGGTGGTGGAGATGTGGAAACCGGTGAGCAGTGCCACTGCAACGGTGGCGGGGAACATGACGATGACTTGCTGGATGGCGTAGAGGAGGAGTTTGAGGACCGGGGGTCGGTCATCGGGCAGGTAGCCTACGGTTGGTTGATTCTTTGCCATAGCGCATCTCCTTGCTGTTTGATGAGGGCCTTGTGTCCGGATCACCAGCCGGGGTCGGCGGGCGATTGTGCTAGAAGAATTATAACGGATTCATGACGGTTTCCATGCATGAAAATGACAATTTCTGTGAATTTTCTTGTTTGGACACGAAAAGCCAACAGCTTGAGGTGTGCTGGACGCCTCTCAAACCATGACTTTCCTTGTTGGAGCGGCTGGGTTTGGACAAAAAAGCAGGGTACCCGAAAGGAGCCCTGCTCTTTGCAATGTACATGTGTAGTGATTATCCGTTTCCTGTCCCTGCTCCGTTGGTCGCTTGCGGACCGGATTCCGTTGGTCCATTGGTTGCGCCGGATGGTTCAGAAGGTCGGATGGTCTCCTGTACCTGCTCGGTCTCCCGAATGGTCTCACCGGTCGGTTCAGACACGCGCACGGTCTCCTGGTTCTGTTCTGTCTGCCGGA
>JAAYKS010000322.1 GCA_012522285.1 Clostridiaceae bacterium
ATCGAAGCCGGGTACCGTGTTGTGGGTACCGACCAGGTCCCCTACGCACCCGACTCTGAAAACGCCAAGCTCAACGTCCCGTTCGTCAGAGCCGACCTTACCAATCTCGGTGACTGCATGCGCGCGATCACGATCGCCCAAGCCGAGATGATCATCAGCCTGGGCGCGATTCCGTTCAACACCGAACTCCAGCCTCCCTATGGCAAAGAGTATGACCTCGAATTCGCCGAGACCGGCGCGCGTTTCTCGCAGCGCATGGATGAAGACTTGACGATGCGGGTCAACACGATGGGCACCTACACCCTGATGGACGCCGCCCGCCGGATTGGCGGCGTGCGCCGAGTCGTGCATGCCTCGAGCTTCTTTGTGCTCGGCCTGGGCTTCCGCATCAGCGGCACCCCCTACATCCCGTCCTATCTCCCGATGGACGAGAAAACTCCGCTCGAGCCCGAAGACACCTACTCCCTCTCCAAGGTGCTGGGCGAGGAAATCCTCCATTCCTTCTCACGTGCGTACGGCATCGAGACGGTGGCGCTCCGCCTGCTGGGCGTGTACTACCACAACTTTGAGATGTCCCGCCGCGTCCATCGCTTCAACATCGACGTGCCGGAATGCACCGACGTCCAAAAAGGCTACTTCAACAACTCGACCTACCAGTATGCGGACGCCCGCGACATCGCGCGCTTTGTCCTGCTGTGTATGGAAACCGACATGAAGAACAAGTTCGAGCCCTACTTCGTCGCGACCGACTGTCACTATCGTCATTCGACCCAGGAGGCGCTCAAGCGCCGCTGGCCTTTGATGATCGAAAAAGGACTCGGCCTCGACATCCCCGGCCGCGATGGTCTGATCTCGATCGAAAAATCCCGCCGCGAACTTGGATACGAGCCCATGTACTCCTGGACCAAAGAAAAATCCGAGTAATCGAACAAGTAACCCTGTTCACACAACCGCCGGTCGTTTCATACGCCCGGCGGTTTTTTATGTGCAAAATATGTAAAAAGCAATCAAAAAACAAGCTTCAATTGGGTATTTTAACATTTCTGTATATAACATGACCACATGGCATGTGAATTCTTTTGTGTTAAGTGGAAGAAAAGTGGAATATTTAGTTGACATCCTCACAACGGGTGCGTAAGATAATGTTACAACTCAATGACAAAGCATCCAATCGACAAAGGCAACCTGCGTGAAAGCGCAGTACGCAAAGCCAGGAGTCTACGACAGCATACGAGCTGTTATGGCAGTCCGGTTACCGATGAGGTGATCGGGCTGCTTTTCTATTCCATTTACCGGTCAAGCACCGGGGCAGGCATCCCGATCCTTTCATCCACACAGACCGGAACGAAGCAATTGTGACAGGTACTGTACGGGGATAGTAGGAGGGAAAAGACCATGCGCACAAGGAGTAAAAGCAAATTTCTGGCACTGCTTCTCGCGATCTCGCTGACGTTGGGACTCGTTTGGGTTCCGGCACTGGCCGCGAGCGAGACCATCGCCAACGAAACGGGCACCAGCAGAGTAGACGATGTTGATTACTTTGGACAGAGCTTCACACCGGCAAATCCCATCGAGGTCACCAGTGTGGAGTTCTATATGCGAAGTGCAAGTTCGATGTGGAATGCACGGGATGTCAGGGTTTCCATCCAAACAACGGGCGGCACCGTGTTGGGTACCAGCGCTACCACCTCGGTCAGCACCTCGAAAGGAGGAGGATGGAACACCTTCAGTTTCGACACGCCGGTCCAGCTTGCGGCCGGCACACAGTACTACGCTGTGGTCAGCTATGCGAGCAGGGATCTGGACTACTGGTACAGCTCCACCAGCTTGTATACAGGTGGCACGAGATTGACCATCTCCAACGGTTCCAGTTGGTCGAGTGCTTCCGGGGATCTTCGCTTCCGGATCCAGAACACGATCATCGGGGAAGTGACCGTGACGTTTGACAAGAACGGCGGGGACACCGACGCGGTACCTTCCAGTATCACGACGGATTTCAACACAACCGTCACGCTGCCGGAACCGCCAACCCGGGACGGGTATCTCTTCAATGGATGGAACACCGCAGCCAACGGGTACGGTGACGCATTTACCGCCAGCACGCCGGTTACCGGAAATCTGACGGTATACGCGCAGTGGATCGATACATCCATCCTGCCCGACGGTTCGATTGTGATCGGTAAAACTACGAACCCATTTGATACCTATTCAATGACCGACTCCTTTGATCTCCTCAGCAAAATGGCAGATCACCGCAAGACTGACGTCACCCTGACAGTTGAAGCGGTGCCGCTGCATAAGCCGATCGATCTGGTCATCGTGCTGGACATCTCAAACAGTATGGATGACTCGCCGACCAAATTCGCAGACATGAAAACTGCGGCAAAAACACTGGCCATGCGAGTGATCGAGAACCATCCGCTGAGCCGCGTGTCAGTGGTACGGTATGGAACAGACGCATATGCTTACAACTTCGGATCCTCAGCAGGCTGGAGCTTCTTCAACGACATATCGGGCGGAAGCGGACGCAGCTATTTCACACACAACCTGACGTCGGTCAATGCGGTCATTGACGGCCTGAGCATTTCGGGCGGCAACGACGGCGGTACCAACACCGAGGGCGGATTCCTCGCTGCGGACAATGTGATGGAGCTCGAAGGTCGCACTGACGCGGAATTCCTCGCGGAAGCCGCGACGACCGGACAGCGCGTCATCGCATTTATGACCGACGGCGTGCCGACCTTCCGCTATGACGGAACGACGGCGACCAGAGACGGCGACGGCACCCAATCCTCAGCAGCGGAGCTCAACGAGGCTATCGCGGCCGGCGTGGCTGCGCGCACGCACAGCAAGGCCGGGACGAATGGATCGGTCAAGATCTTCACCGTTGGACTTATAGAGGGGTTGTCAACCTTCCAGACGACCGTCGCGCGCTTCCTGCTCCGGGATCAGGCACACGTCGACTCGATCAGCTGGAGCTCGGGAACGATC
>JAAYKS010000323.1 GCA_012522285.1 Clostridiaceae bacterium
ACATCACGGTCGGCGGCCAGTCGGGCGGCAGTCAAAAAGCGGGCGCGATGGCCACCACCCCCGCCGCGCGCGGTCGCGTCCGCCGCGCGATCCTCGAGAGCGGGCTCAAGTGGCTGCAGCAATACCCGACTCTCGCGGAGATGGAGGAGAAAAGCCGCACCTATCTGCAGTCGGCCGGGATCGATCCGGACGCCACGCTCGACCAGCTCCGCGCGGTCGACGCCGACGCGCTTCTCATCCGGGGAACGGACATGTTCGCGATGCCGGGCGATATGGTCTGGGATGGCGAACTGCTGCCCTGCCAAACCGCCCGCGAGGCGTTCATGCAGCATCTGGGCAAAGTGGACCTCCTGATCGGGACCAACCTGGGCGAGGCCAGCGCCACCGGCGCGATGGGACCGGGCGGACCGGCCGTCGCCGACGCGTTTCGTGCGCACTTCCGGTCACTCCTTGGCGACCTCTATGACAAATACGATTTTGACCGGCTGGTGCCGGTGGACAAGCCCGGCACCGGATATGCGCTGGGCTTGCCCGCGGCGCTGCCGGAGCGGACCGACCTGATCGCCCGGCTTCTGGCTTCGCGCGGTCTCTGCCCACCCGGGCGGGTGCACTTTTCCCGCAACGTGATGGTCGACCGGCTGTTCGGTCGGCTCATGACCGCCCGCCGCCCGGCCGGAAAGGTGTATAGCTACCTGTTCACCCACCTGTTGCCCTGGCGAGAAGAGGATCTCGGGACCGCACGGGACCCGTCGGTGCAGATGGCTTACCATTCCAGCGAGATGTTCTACGCGTTTGCGAGCTTGCGCGAGGGGATGCCCCCGGCGCGGCCCTGGCAGCCGGAAGACTTTGCGCTGGCGGACACGGTGAGCTCGTACTGGGCCAACTTCATGCGTACCGGTGACCCCAACGGTCCCGGCTTGCCGGAATGGCCTGCGAGCGACGCGGACTACGGATACATCGAGATCGGGGACGTCCCGGTGGGGCACCGGGGTCTGGACGGCCCGCTGGAGCAGCTGACCGCGGAATACGTGGAGCACGCGTATTTCGAATAACCAAACGGGATCACACACGGAGGAACCGGTCTCCGCAGGGGGACCGGTTCCTTTTTGCTGTGCGCCCGGCATGGGCAATAACTTGTTGGTGAAAATCCACTACACACCCGGCAGTGGGAAGAGTTAGCCAAGAGCAAGGGCGTCCATCGTGAGGCGGAGTCTGAAGGAAGCTGGAGGCAAAACTCTGCGCTGACGAACAGAAACCGGATAGAAGGCTCGTATAGCGGACAAGGCGGCAACACACGCTGAAGTCCCATAACTGCACGGAACTGTGCGAGTAAATCCGGCAGCGATAAGCGGGAAGGTTTTTGTTCTTACCCGGGGAGATCTCACCAGCGGACGAAACCGAAGTGGTTGAAGTCCGTAGTAACAACGAATGGTGAGAAGTCAGCTCGACCCATAGTATCGGTGACGCCGGCGAAAGCCGGAGAGAGAAGGGGTCGACGGAGGTGAAAGACCGTATCTGAGACACACAATGGTGTGCAGAAGCAGTTGCCTTCGCAAGAAGGGGTGCTTGCCGGAGAATAGGACGGAATCTGAAGGCAAGGCAAGACCGTGGAGCATCAGATGGGTGGACTAGGATACGTCAGGTCGCTTCACAGCCGAACCGCGGTCAGCGCGATCCGCACACTCCGTGGTGTGGGAGGTCCCCCGGTCCATTAAGACCGGGGTCCTACCCGATTGGGGAAAATGAACCTAAATTGAGGAATAGGGAGATATTTTACAGGTCCTGAAACGCCCTTGGTGCAGGGGTTTGAAGAGGTTATCGAAAAACGTGCAGCAAAAACCATGAAAAACGTGCAAAAATAATCATGAAAAGCGTGCAACGAAAATCGCGAAAAGCGTGCAGAAATTGGATGTATCGTGTACGATACATCTGTATAGGAGGAGATACGAATGACACTGACAAAGCCAGACTATCGTCCACGTCTGATCGACACAATGATCCATCAACATCTGCAGACGTTCGGCGCGGTTTGTGCGGAAGGTCCCAAATGGTGTGGCAAGACTTGGACGTCCCTCCATCATGCGAACAGCGTCATCTATATTGGCAGTCCTGAGAACCATTTTCAAAACAGGGCACTGGCTGAAATGAGCCCGGATCTTGTTTTGACCGGAGAGGTTCCCAGACTGTTGGACGAGTGGCAGGAGGTGCCATCCCTTTGGGATGCCGTACGGCACTCCGTGGATCAGCAAACGGAGAAAGGACAATTCATCTTGACGGGGTCTGCAACGCCCAATCACAAAGGCGTCCTCCACAGTGGAGCCGGACGCATTTCCCGTTTAAAAATGCGGACGATGTCACTGGTTGAGTCAGGACACACGACAGGGCAGGTTTCCTTACGAGCATTGTTCGACGAGCCACTCCAACCATATGTAACAGAGCTCGTTTCGCTCGACCGGTGGATTGAGCTGACCATTCGAGGAGGATGGCCGGGCAGCATCGATTTAGACTTCCTACAAGCGCGGACAGTACCGGGGGCATACCTGCAAACTTTGATCGAGGACGACATGAACCGGGTGGACGGCGTATCGCGAAACCGCCGAAAAGTGGAAATGCTATTGAAGTCGTTGGCCAGAAATGAAAGCACCATCGCCACCAACCGTACGATAAACAAAGATATCGACGACGAAGAGGATTCTGTTGGATTACGAACCATCGTGGAATACCTTGATGTGCTCGATCGCTTGTTCCTGTTGGAAAACCAACCGGCGTTCAACCCGAATTTGCGTTCCTCTGTCCGCGTGGGTAAGTCCCCAAAGAGGCACTTTGTCGATCCGTCGCTGGCGGTTGCCGCTATGGGAGCGACACCCGACATGCTGCGAAATGATCTGCGGACGTTCGGATTTTTGTTTGAAGCATTGGTCGAACGGGATCTGCGAACCTATGCGGAAACATGGGGAGGAAAGCTTTTCCACTACCGGGACGCCTCGGATCGCGAAATCGACGCGGTGGTGGAATTGCCTGACGGGAGATGGGGTGCTTTTGAGATCAAGTTGGGAGGGAACCAGGTCGACCAGGCAGCGGAAAAACTGGTCGCTTTGAAGAAATGGATGGAGGCCGATCCCCAAGCCAGACCGCCAGCTATCCTGGGTGTGATCTGCGGGATCCAAAACGTTGCCATGACACGCCCGGACGGGGTGCTGGTGATTCCAGCCTCGACTTTGTGTCCATGACGTGAGAAAAAAGGTAGGATAGAAAAGTATGCGGGATGGATCCTTTCCGGATGAAAGGGAAGGAACATCTGTCTGTTTTCGAAACAGGAAATAACGAGGTAATCAAGACATGAGTCATTTCTTGCCAGGCCAAATGGAGATGATCGACCCAGAGGTTCGGAGCGGTCAGCCGGCTTCCGGCAGTCAAATCGATGTGGTCGAGATGAAATACGTGGGTGCCAACAGCACCAGCTGGCAGAAATTGTTTGCCGGATTCAACAGGCTCTATGCCATCACGTACTCCTCCGGCATCGGTTTCATACACCAGCTTCTGGACCTGTTCGATTACGCGGAGATTATTTTCGGGTTTGAAGACGTCATGACCTATGATCTGCAGGAAATACTCGCCTTCCAGTCCATGACGTTGGAGCGGTTACGTGAAAGCAACAGCTTATCCAAACAGAACCTGATCGAGAAAGTCGGCAATCAAAGCCTGAAGCTCTATGTTGCCCGGCAAAAACTATCACATGAAAAAATCTATCTGCTGGAATCAGATGACGGGCGCAAGCGCGTGATCATGGGGTCGGCCAATATGTCACACTCCGCCTTCTCCGGAAAGCAGCGCGAGAACATCTGCTTCTTGGATGACGAGCAGGCTTATGAGTGGTACAAAGGCACTTTTGAGACGCTCAAAGACCTCAGTACAGACAACATCTCGGTCTCTGCTCTGCAGGTAGCCGACGAAGCGGAAAACTTGCAGGAAATCCCTGTGATGCAGACCGTCAAGATTAAAAAAGCGATGGTCATACAGCCGGAAACGGAATTGAAAGAGGATCTTCGCTTTGTGCTGGACGTGAAGAAACTCGCTGGAAAATTGTCGCCCTTCATGCCCAAAAAGGAGAAGACAGGGAGAATGATGCTATCTCCTGATGTGGTGACTCACACAAGACGCCGCATTGTGGAGGGTGTTGTTCAGGAAAAAGAATTGCGCAGTGAGTATCCCCGGCTCGTCATCGACACGCAGTTGGCGGAAGTGACACTGAACGGTAAAAGGGTCAACTTGAATCCATCTCAGGCCGAAATCCACCAGGACGTCAATCTCTTTCTGGATTACATGGATGGGTACAGTAAATTTCACGGTGATGTGACGGGGCTGCAATTGAAGTATTACGCATTTGCAGTCTGGTTCTTTACCACCCCCCTCATGGCAACCGTGCGCAACATGGCTGTGCGCCATGGCCACACCTTGCTTCCTTATCCTGTTTTCGGTTTGATCTATGGACAGAGCAAAGCGGGTAAAACCACCTTTCTGGAGACCTTGCTGAAAATGATGATCGGACAGAAGACGAAGCTGACCGCGCCTGATTTTACCCGTTCCTCCATCGATGGCCTAAAGCGAACGGTCATGGGTGCGCCGATCATTGTTGATGACCTGACACAGACCCGTTTTGCTCAGCACGCAACGGAAACCATCAAAAACGACGAATTCGGTGTGGTGGAAGATCTGAACCACTACCCGGCGGTCGTGATCAGCGCGAACGAAGACGTCAAAGCGGTAGCCCCGGAAATCGCCCGGCGAACCGTCGTTTGTCATGTACAGGCAGGCTTGAAAAACACCGAGCTGATGAAAACCAATATCGTCAGGCGCATACAGCGCAATATCGGGACGGCGATGTATCGGGAGTATCTGTGTCGCATGCTGGAGATGATGCCGGAGTTGCTGAACGACATGAAATCCGATGATCAGGATGAGGCACCCGGCATACTCGAAATCTCATCGAATATCCTCTACGACCTGCTCCAGGAGCATGCGGATCGTCCTTTGCCAACCTATATCCGACGCTTGACCCTGGAAGACTATTTCGGAGACAAGGCAACCGGCGCGCAGGTCATCAAGAAAATCCAAACCGCCTGGCAGGTCAACCGGAAAGCCTTTGATGTCAACAAAAAGAGCGGTCAGCTCCGGTACAACGCGGGGGAATCCTGGGAAGCCAACTATATCCTGAAAGAACTCCCCGAGGATCTGGAGGCCAGTAAGACAAGAGAATGGATCGTTATGGATCTGGATAAAGCGTGTGCCTTCTTTGAGATTGATTTCAGAAAGCAGGGACTTGTCCACCGCATGATGTCACGTTAAATGAGCAATTCCACGTGGTATCTTCAGTCGACATCCGGATGGAGGGGAGTACGCCAGTGACGAGTACCCTCACCAGAGCCCCCGTTTCTCTTTGTCATTATTATTGCTGAACAAGCCCGCGATAAACGCAAACAGTGCCAGCAGGCATCCGCCCAGACAGCAACCCCAACGACTGTTTCTGCTCATTCAGCA
>JAAYKS010000046.1 GCA_012522285.1 Clostridiaceae bacterium
AGGATGTCCGCAACTTCCGTGAGCCGATCGCGCAACCGATCGCCCGAAAGTCCGTACAGCCCTCCGCGGGAGAGCAGGTTTTCCCGGACGGTGAGAAGGTCGTCCAGTACGTTGTCCTGAAACACAACGCCGATCGTCTTGCGGATCGCTTCGTCGTCCTGCCCGATCCGGTACCCCGCGATCGTGACGTCCCCGCCGGTCTTTTCCAGCAGCGTGCACAAAATGTGGATGGTCGTGGTTTTTCCGGCCCCATTGGGTCCCAAAAACGCGAACAGGCTGCCCTCGTGTACCGTAAAGTCCACCGCGTCGACCGCGGTGAGAGCGTTGTAGCGCTTGGTGAGCTGGCTGACCTGGATGATTTCGTTCATACTTGGTTCTCCTCACCTGTCAAAGGGAAACGGACCGCTGGTTTCCGCCGGCCGTCCGCCTCCCCGACTCTGTGTGTCATCGGCCAATCCGCAGATCCAGATCGCCGCTGGTACAGGATAGATGGTATTGCGGCCCGCCGGAGAGATAAGTCCGGCGGTCTCCGCTGGCGACCAGCGGAAAGTCCGAAGAAAAGTCGCCGGACGTTATCTTGAGGTCAAAGGAAAACCCCTGGCCCTCCGGGAGCCAAAACGTCATGTCGCCGGAAGTGGTTTTGGCGTCCAGTCGATCCGGAAGCACGGAACTGCGAATCTGTGAGTTCCCGCTTGTGACCTTGAGCGAGACGTCGTACAGTTTTCCGCCCAGTGTCATTTTACCGGAGGTCAGTTCGATTTCAACAGTCTTAAGGTCGACATCGCTGCCCTGGATTTCACCGCTGGTCAGATCGATGTTTGCCTTCTCCGCGGAAGTCCCGTCCAATATCATCGTACCGGAGGTCAGTTCGACCAGGATCTCCCCCGCCGTCAGGCCGGATAAATCGCAGGTGCCGGAAGTCGCGTCTACTACAATCCGTTCGTAGGTCGTGCGCGGCACCGTGATTTCGAGATCGGTTTGAATCCGGTTCCAGCGCAGCAGGGAGAACCCGACCCGGTCGTCGCTTTCGACGGTGAGCATCCCATTCTCAACCTTGTAGGTCAAGCGGGTGTCCCGATCCGGATCGGACGCTTTTTCCACGATACGGATCCCCTCCCCGTCGACGGGAGTCAGGCGGATGTTGCCGGACGACCACTCGATGTCGAGATGGTCCACATCCTCGCGGATTTCTTCGGTCCGGATCACCGCGTCGGCTTTTCCGTTCGTAATGGTGTGAACGAACCATCCGCTGATGTTGCCTCCGCCCGCGGCCCAGATCAAGAGAACGACTGCCAGGACACCGATGGCCGCCCACACTACGATTCGGGCGATGAGTGTCTTCTTGTTAACGGTCATTTTTTCCCTCCCGCATACGATAGATGGCCAGTGCGATGTTGCGCACCGCGGCCGCGATGATAAACAAGATCCAGGAGTAGGCCCAGATGCCGTATCGGAAACTCACCCAGAGGTAGAGGGCCACCACGACCAGAGAAAAAGCGGCAGAGAACGAATCAAAAATGCCTTTCTCCCTGGCGCGCGTGGATTTCCACTCCTTGAACTCCTCGACCAAAGTCTCTTCTTCCTTGATGTACTTCGGTTTGACGGCGGCATTGTAGACCAAAAGGCCGGTTGCAACCGCGATCAGCAACAGCATGAGACTCAGTCCCAGGATGGCGGCCTTCATGGTGGACAACGCGATCAGCGCAACGGGACTCAAGATGTACAGTCCGACTGCCGACGACACCAGCAGTGCGCTCCGTCGACGCTCTTCGGCCGTCGGCTGCTGCAGCGTCTGACGTTCGCGGATCCCGTCGACCAGCTCGTCGATGTCGCCCATGCCCGCGATGACGGCATTGTAGGCTTCCTCTTCGCTTTTTCCGTCACGCATCAGGTCGTTGAATTTCTCCAGCATGTTGGAGATCAATTCTTCTTGCAGTTCCACGGATTTGCGCGTCTTGGGCGCATCCGCGAACGCACGCTCGATATAGGCTCGAATTTTTGCGACCATTCCTTTTTCCTCCTCCTCAAATCAGCCCGTCAATGAGCTGCTTGGCCTCTTCCCATTCTGTGATGCACTCTTGGTAGTATTGCTTGCCCGTGTTGGTGATGGAGTAGTATCGGCGGCGGGCTCCGGTGGTCTCGTCTCCCCAGTACGAGGAGATGTAGCCTGCCTGTTCCAGCCGCCGGAAGGCCGAGTACAGGGTCGCTTCCTTAAGTTCATATTGGTTTCCGGTCTTTTCCGCAATCGATTTGTTGATCTCATATCCATAGCTGTCTTTTTCCAGCAAATGGCGCAGGATGATCGTTTCTGTATGTCCCCGAATCATATCCGATGCGATCGCCATGGAATCACCTCGCTTTCTTGGCTACATAATATTCCCACCTACTTCGCCTGTCAAGGTATATTTCCAAAAATTGTAGAAATTATTTCGCGGTAACTATTTTGGGGTGTTACCCGCCTGAAGATCCCTTGTGACATGGGACACGCAAGAAAACCACAACCTGTGGCATACTCGTCTCGACAGGATCGGCCAGCCTGCGCAAACGTATGGCTCCGGCCCTTCCGCAGCCCCTATGGGAGGGATATACATGAAATCGAAATACAATATCACTGGCATGACCTGCGCGGCCTGTTCCGCGGCAGTCGAGCGCGCGGTGCGAAAAATCCCCGGTGTTGAAACCGCGGACGTAAACTTGCTGACCGGGAGTCTGGCAGTATCGGGCGACGAAACCGTCACCGACGTGGCGGTCGGCGAAGCCGTGGAACGGGCAGGGTACGGCTGGACACCCGCGATGCCGGCGGGCACATCCCCGGACGAACCCGCACCGGCTGACGGATTCCGCTCCAGAACCTTTTCGGTCGGCGGCATGACCTGTTCCGCCTGCTCTGCCGCGGTCGAACGGGCGGTCCGCCGTCTGCCGGGGATCGGAGAGGCGTCGGTCAATCTCGTCACCGGCACCTTGACCCTGACCTATCGCCCGGATGTCCTCCGGGTATCCGGAATCCGGGAGGCGGTCGAAAAGGCAGGCTATACCCTGTCCGACCCACCCGCCACCGCTTTTGACAAAACCGACGCGGCCGACAACGCCGCGGCGCGCGAAACCCGCGCGCTCCGAATCCGGCTGTGGGTCGCGATCCTCTTTTCCCTGCCCTTGCTGTATCTTGCGATGTCGCACATGATTCCGGGCGTCAATCTACCGCTGCCCACCGCGGTGCGGCCGCACGACCACCCGCTCACATTCGGGCTGGTCCAGCTGGTGCTCACACTGCCGGTCGTGATCGCCGGGTTCCGATTCTACCGCAACGGATTCCGTACGCTGTTGCACGGCGCACCCAACATGGATTCCCTCGTCGCAATCGGGACCGGCAGCGCGTTTTTATACAGTCTATACGCGGTGGTCCGGATTGCCGGAGGGGATCACGCGGCTGCCAATGTGCTTTATTTCGAGTCGGCCGCGGTCGTGATCACCCTCGTGATGCTCGGCAAGACGTTGGAGTCTGCCGCCAAAGGCAGAACCACCGAAGCCATCCGCAAACTCACCCGGTTGCGCCCCGACACCGCATGTGTCCGGTACGGGTCGCAGGAAGAAGAGATCCCGGTCGCGGAAGTCGTCGTGGGGGACATGGTCGTGGTCCGTCCCGGCACGGCGTTCCCCGTCGACGGAATCGTACTGGAAGGGCTCTCCACCGTGGATGAGTCCATGCTGACCGGGGAAAGCCTGCCAGTGGAAAAAAGTCCCGGCAGCGAAGTCACAGGCGGAAGCGTCAACGGCGAAGGACTGCTGGTGTTCCGCGCCACCCGCGTGGGAGAGGAAACCGCCCTCGCCCGGATCATCCGTCTGGTCGAAGACGCGCAGGGCCGGAAGGCTCCCATCGCCAAACTGGCGGACAGGGTGTCCGCCTGGTTTGTGCCCGCGGTGATCGCGATCGCGATACTGGCGTCTCTTGCCTGGATCCTTGCGGGCAAAGACTTCCACTTTGTACTCAATGTGTTTGTTACCGTACTGGTGATCGCCTGTCCCTGTGCCCTGGGCCTGGCCACCCCGACCGCGATCATGGTCGGAACCGGTAAAGGGGCGGAACTGGGGATTCTCGTCAAGAGCGGCGAAGCACTCGAGACCACCCATGCGGTCCGCACCGTGATCATGGACAAGACCGGTACCCTGACCGAAGGACGGCCGGCGCTCACAGACACGGTCCTGTTTGGCACAGAAACAGAAGAGGACATCCTCCGCTTGGCCGCCGCGGCAGAGCGGGGATCCGAACATCCGGTCGCACGCGCGGTGGTCGAAGCCGCGGAACGCCTCGGAATGGAGATCCCGGAACCGGATTCGTTCCGCGCCGTACCCGGCCGCGGGATCGTGGCGCGCGTCGGGAGCAGCGACGTCCTGGCGGGCAACCTCGGACTGATGCAAGAACAGGGCGTAGACGTCTTGGCGGCCCAAGAGGCGGCTCATACGCTTTCCAATCAGGGAAAAACACTTCTGTATGTGGCGGTGGACGGACAGCTCACGGCTTTGATGGGGGCGGCCGACACGGTCAAGCCGACCAGCCGCGAAGCGGTCGCAACATTGGCCGGCATGGGAATCGAAACCGTCATGGTGACCGGGGACAACCGCGGCACCGCAGAGGCGATCGCCCGCGAAACCGGCATCACCCGCGTAATGGCAGACGTGCTACCGCAGGACAAGGCAGCGGCCGTACGGGATCTTCAGGACGGGGTCCATCGGGTCGCGATGGTCGGAGACGGCATCAATGACGCGCCCGCGCTCGCCCAGGCCGATGTCGGCATGGCGATCGGAACGGGTACGGACATCGCGGTCGAGTCCGCGGACGTGGTGCTGATGCTGGGCGATCTGCGGCAGGTGGCGACCGCCATCGCGCTGTCCCGCGCGACCATTCGCAACATCCGCCAAAACCTGTTCTGGGCCTTTTTCTACAATGTGCTGGGCATCCCGTTTGCGGCCGGCCTGGTTTACGCGCTGGGCGGTCCGCTGTTGAACCCGGTATTCGCGGGGGCGGCGATGGCGCTCAGTTCGGTGTCGGTGGTGACCAACGCGCTGCGGCTCCGCTGGTTCAAACCTGCGGTCTGAAGACCCGGCTCCGCCGGCGTCCCAGCCTGTCAGGCATGATTTTCGATCTCGAAAATCTGCCCTTCCCAGTTGCGGAACACCGCTTTGTCCCGGCCAATATACAACAGGTAATTGGGCAGCAGCGGTGTTTTGCCGAGCCCGCCCGATCCGTTGACGATATAGGTCGGGATCGCCAGGCCGGAGGTAAAGCCGCGCAGAGAATCCATGATCTCCAGCCCCTCTTCGAGCCGGACCCAAAAATGCGACGTGCCGATCACCTGCTTCGGATGAAAGATGTAGTAGGGTTTCACACGCAGCTTGAGCAGTTGCTGTCCGAGCTTGCGGACCACAAACCGGTCGTCGTTGACCCCCCGGAGCAGGACCATTTGGTTGCCGAGCGGAATCCCGGCATCGGCCAGCAGCCGGCAGGCCCGTTCCGATTCGGGTGTGATTTCCGCCGGCGAGTTAAAGTGGGTGCTGACGTATAGCGGATGAAAGCGTGCAAGCATCGCGGCAAGCGCAGGCGTCACACGCTGCGGCAATGTGACCGGCGTACGGGTGCCGAGTCGCAGGATTTCGACATGCGGGATGGCACGAAGCCGGGAAAGCAAGGATTCCAATTGCTCGTCCGACAACATAAACGCGTCCCCGCCGGTTAAGAGTACGTCGCGGATCTCCGGATGGTCCGCCACATAGGCGATCGCCCGGTCGATCACCGCCGGTGCGGTGTGCTGGTCGTGTTCGCCGATCAGGCGCCGCCGCTGGCAGAACCGGCAGTACATGCCGCATTGATTGGTGACTTTGATGATCAGCCGGTCGGGATACCGGCGCGTGACTCCCGTCTCCGGACTGCTGCCGACCTCGTCCATCGGGTCTGCCTCCCCGAACGGCAACAGTTCTGCGGGGTCGGGAATCGCCTGTCGGCGGATCGGGCAGTCGGGGCGATCCGGATCGATCAGGGAGAGATAGTAGGGCGAGACCGCATAACGGTAACAGGCGCCTACCTGGTCAATGTCGGCTTGACCCTCGGGCGTCAGAGGTAGAATTTTCGTGATTTCTTCCGAAGTGGTGAATCGATGGGCCAGCTGCCAGGCGTGATTTTCCCAGTCTTTCTCGTCTGCGCCGTACAGGGCCAGGATTTTTTCCTTTTGTTTTCGGATGCGGTCCCGGTCGTCAAACCCGGTATGGATCCGACCTTCCGCCTCCAGATAATCGGAGATCTCTCCGCTCAGTCGATGCATGCGTTCTTCGATCGCACACAGTCCTTGCCGATCGACATCGTACATGTCGCTTTCCTCCTGGTCGATTCGCCTCCTTGCCAATGAAGTGGCGGCCAGCGCCGCGGGTGTCTCGCTTTTATTGTATCACCGGTGTGAATGCGAACAGCAAAACGCGGCGGTTTCGGCAACCCGGACCGTCGCGTTTTTTGATGTCCTGCGCAGCCGGTATAGCTACGGTCCCATCCTCACATGTACGCGTCTACTCCTACTTCCAGCCAGGACGCCACCCGCTCCTTGTTGCTCCAGAGCGTACACCCGCCGATCCCCTCTCCGAGTTCGCCGTGGTGTGCGCGCACTTTCGCGAGGAAGGGGGAGCGGAGCGCCTGCGCCAGACCGTCCGCCACATTCGCGTCCGCGTACGGGGCAAAGGGACAGGGTGTCGCGCTGCCGTCGACATCGACGTGCACGAATCCGCGGCCGGAGGCGAGGCACCCGCCGGTCGCCTCTTCGTCTCCCGGGAACGCAACCATGAGAAGGTTCCTGCGCTTCTCCTGGCGCCTCAAACCACGGAGCAACTCCCGTTTGGAAGCGGCATCGAGCGCCAGCGCTTCCTCTTCCCTGGACTGGGGCACGTACTCCACATAAAACACAAAACGGGCGCCTCTACGCCACACATCGTCCACAAAACCGTCACCGGTCGCCACCTGCAGATTGGCGCGCGTGGCGGTGACCGACACGCCGAACAACGCCCCCGCGGCGTCCAGTCGCGCCATCGCGTCCATAACCCCCTGGTGGGTGCCCGCACCCCGGCGCGCGTCGGTTTCGTCCCGCCCGCCTTCCAGGCTGAGAACCGGAAGAATGTGCGGATGTGCCGCGAAAAAGGCCGCCCGCTGATCGTCGATCAGCAGTCCGTTGGTAAAGACAGTAAACAGCAAGTTGGGAAATGCCGCGGCGGCATCGAGCGCGCTGGGACGCATCAGCGGCTCCCCGCCCGCGAGCATGACCACCGAAATCCCCAGCGCGTCCGTCTCCGCATACAGGTTGTGCAGCGCCTCGTCCGGTAGCTCGGAAGTGGTCTCCCGGCGGGCATGCGAGTAACATCCCGCACACCGCAGATTGCATACGTGTGTAAGGCTGAGAATGAGCAGGGGCGGAACCGCCAATCCGTCCTGCCGGGCAAGGGCGCGGCGGGATTCCCGACCGGCTTGACCGGCGAGGACTGCTTTGAGTCCTTCCGCTGCGCGGGGGCGCTCGCGGGACAGGGAAGCCCCGAATCGGATGGCGTCGGCGATACGGACACCGAACAAGTCGCGGACACGGATGTCGTCCATGGAACAAAACCCACCTATTCGCTCAAATAGCCGGCGGAAGCCGCCGGCGAATCACTTCCCCATTTTATCGCGCCTGCGCGCAAAGAACATAAAAGTTTCATTAGAAAACGCAGAAAAAGGTCTGATGGATTCTGAGGATTAGGAATGAAGCCAGGTCCCCGCGATTCCATGCGTTAAAACTTTACATAGCAGACGAACCCAACCGTCGCGCCAGATGCTCCATATGCCGGTTGTCCGTTCCGCAGCAGCCGCCGAAGATCCGAATTCCGGCGATCTCGAGCAGTCGGACCATCTCTTCGGAAAAATCCGCCGGGTCGGAACACTGCAGATCCGCAGCGCCGTCCAACGCCGCGTACGGCAAGGGAGAAGTGTTTGCCTGGACACCTTGAAAGCGAGCCCGGACTTGGTCTGTATCGTTCCATGGCTGCAGGAGCGCCTCGCGCACAATCGTCGGATGTACACAGTTGGCCATGTAGCATGCCGGGTTGCGCACGGTGATCGCGTCGATGAGGCAAATGGCATCCGCAAGTGTCGTCCCGTCGATCAGCCGCCCGGATCGCTCGATGGTGAAGCTGATGATGTAGGGCAGGCCGCTGTCCGACATGGCCCGGGCCATGCCCGCAGCCTCCGGCAAAGTCGGCATAATGCCTGCATACAAAAAGTCCGCACCAGCAGCCCGGAACAGGTCCACTTGCCAGGCGTGGAAAACCCGGGCTTCCTCTTCGGGCAAGGCGCCCGCTCCGGTATAGGCGTCTCCCCGGCAACCGAGCAGACCTCCGATGTACATCTCCAGTCCGTCTGCGTATCGATCCCGGACACTGCGCAGAAAATCGACGTGTTCCTGGATCAACGTATCCTTCCGCCCCGCCGCAAGCATGCGCTCCCGGGTGGCGCGGCGGGTCGGCGTGGCCGCAAGAAAGGGAAGCCCGTATCTCCGGGCGGTTTTCATGTAGCCCACCCAAAGAGCTTCCAAAGCAGTCGCACCCTCCGGGCGATCCAGCATTCCCGCCCACGCCACATGGGGATCCGGCGAGAGATGGAACTCCCGCTTGAGCCGCTCCGCCAGCGCCCCTTCCATCAGGATGGCGGAGTGTGATGCCAGACATTGTGTGAATCCCACGCGCGGTCTCCTTTCGACGATGAATGCGCAGATCGCCAAGCACTATAGATTTGCATCTTCTCAACTTTACTCTTACCCCGGGCTGTCGTGCTAGACTTACTTTGTCGGGCTTTCGATTTTTGCGTTGTCAGCCTTTCTAACAGGGAGGAATCTTCGTATGGATCGCCTCACGCTTTTTCACTGTATCCAAGATCGATTACAGCACCTCGGCATTCCGTTTCAAACGGGCATCGGCGCCGATTTCGTGACCTCCCACACGTTTCTGGACGCGGAGTGGAGTGCCGGCAACAAACGGATCGAGTATGAAGCATCCATCCTACTGGACGAGCCGGACCAGGACGTAAATCTGTGGGAGCGCACGACCGAGACCGGCGGCGGATTGTCCGGCGGGTTCAGCGGAGGGTCCTGGTCCCAGAGCGGCACTACGCTGTTCCGCAAGGTCAAGAGCGTGCAGTACGGGCCAGACGGAAAAGCCTACGAAATCGAGCTCGACCTGGGAGC
>JAAYKS010000324.1 GCA_012522285.1 Clostridiaceae bacterium
CCGTTCATGGGATACAATCAAGTGGCCAAAAAACCATTTGGAAAGGAACCCCCCTCTCTATGGAAATACGTGCACTGACCACTTTGGACCTACCGCTGGCCGCCTGCCTCCGCATCGCCTGCTGGGAGACAGACTACGCGGGGGTTGTACCGTCCGGCGTCCTGAGCGAAGAAAACGAAGTCGCCCGGATGAAGGACTGGCTGGATCACCAGTCGGAGGACCATTTTTGCCTGTTCGGCGCGTTCGACGGCGAGCGACTGGCGGGGTTTACCGGCGGCGCGATGGCAGACTCCCAGGACACGGACTGCGGGTTCGAAATATACTATTTGTTCGTCGACCCGGCCTATCGCGGGCAAAAGCTCTCCCTGCAGCTGCTCGACCGACTGATCGCAGCGGTCCAGGTCTACCGGTTCCACGAGCTGGTGGTTTACAATTTTGCGGAATCCCCCTCCAACCGGTTCTACCATCGACTGGGCGGCAAGGTCCGCAGAAGCTACATCGCGCAGATCCGCGACATGCACTGTCCGGTGGACGTGTTTGTGTTCGACCTGGGCACGATCGCCACCACCGTACGGGAAAAGCTCGGCTGACGGACTCCCTGCCGACCGATCCCGGAGGATCGCCGCAGGCTGCCGCTCACGGGCGGGCGCGGTATACCGTCCAGGAGGAACAGGAGACCGCCCCGAGCTTGGCGTACAGCGCCTGGGCACCCGGACTGTATCCGGTGATGTAGGCCAGCCGGATCCCCCGCGCGTCCAGCCGGTTGAAACAGGCGCGGATCACCGCAGCCGCCAGCCCCCTCCGGCGATAGGCACTATGGGTGCAGATCCGCTCGATTTCCGCATACCCGTTACGGGCGTCGACAAACGCCTGGCATCCCGCAACATACCGTCCGGTTTCATCCAGAATGGACAAATCGTACTGCGGCAGATAGACCGGGCACTCCCGGGAATACCGGTAGGCACGGCGGTCCAGTTCGGTGAGTTCCGAACGACCCTGGAATGCGTCGAGCTGCAGGAGCCGTTTGCCGTCCCAGTCCGGATGGGAGTCCATATCGACGATCCGATACCCCTCCGGCAGCGGCACTTCGTCGCCCGTTACGTCGCGCAACACGTATTTCTGGGTTACAGCAACCACCCCGTCCGCGGCAAATCCCGCCTCCTGGAGGATATCCAATAGTTCGGTCTGCTCCTGGTGGACTTCGGTGGAAAGCCTTCCCCTTCCGCTCCAGTGTGCGACCGTCCAGTCCAGGATTTCCCGATACAGAAATCCGTTGCCCCGCGCGGCAAACATCGTGAAGCCCCCGTCCCCGTTTTCCGACACGACAAAACCCGCCAGCGATCCGAACGCGTCGAACCACAGGTGTGCGTCGTCTCCGAGATAGCAAGGGATGTATTTGTATTCCGACCAGGCGCCGTACTTCCAGTCGCCCAGGCGTCCCAGCGTCCAGATAAAGGTGCCGCGATCGCGGTAATCTTCGACCAGAAACGCCCACATGCGCTCAAAGTCGTCGCTTCGGTCCTGATATGGCCGGTGTACGGTTTTCATGGGGTACCTCCCTCGGGGATGGATGCACCCGGACCGGTCCGAAGCCGGAACGGGCACCAGCGCGGCACCGACTGACTCTGGTTTCATCATAGTCTTCGATACGGGGGTTGAAAAGCGTCCGACCAGGAGGATGAGAAACATCCGACAGTGTACAATCAAGACAACGGAACCGTTGTGGGAGGATACGACCGATGCGGCATGACACCTGTGATCGCAATTGCCAGGCCTGTCTCGACAAGCTGTGCACCCACGGCATCCCCATTTTCGCGTCATTGGACTACGCCCAGCTGGA
>JAAYKS010000325.1 GCA_012522285.1 Clostridiaceae bacterium
CCATCGCCGCCGGCCAGGCTTGGCGAAACTTACAGGTTCATTTCACATGTCGCAAAAGGATCCCGCTGCGAATAGCGGGATCCCTTTCGCATGTCTTGCAAGGAGAGTGGGATCAGAGCACGGCTTCCCTGCCGTCGCATCGGATCACCAGTTTGTCCGCAGGGAAAGCCGCTTGACAGTACGGATTGTCGTAACGCGGATAATCCACGATCGACACTTCTTCCCCTTTGACCGTCAACGGCGCGTCCCAGCCAAACGTCATCTTGCCCTGAGACGGCGAGTTGTAGGCAAACCCGAAGGTGTCTCCTTCGACCGCAAGACCTTCAAAGCCGGCGATAAAGGCTTCGAAGCTCCCGTTTTGCGCTTTGCTTCCCAGCTCGGCGACCCAGACGTTCGCATGTCCGTTGGCGTGGTAGATGCTGGGCTTCGCTCTCTTGAAATGCGGCTCCCAGCCGACACGGTAAGCCGCCTGGTACATCGCGGCTTCGACCGGCTTCCAGTGCGCCGGCATCAGCGATCCGAGCGCGATGTAACCGTTATCTTTGCGGCCGAACACCCAACCGTCTTTTTCGACGATCTCGTCAAACTCGTGTTGCGGGAAATAGGCATGGGTCTCCAGCATGCGGATGTGGTCCGCCGGTACGCGGTAGATACATAGCACGACGTTCTCATGCTGTGCGGCACGCGGCATGAAGCTGTTGCCCGCGATCATGTTGGGTCGGTCCCAGTACTCCATCGATCCCGGATGGTTGGTAAAGACTTTCGCGCGGCCGCCCAGGTTGGCACCCCAGATGTGCTGCTGATAGCCCATTTTCCCTTTGCGGAAATCCTGCGCGCAGTTGACCGCATAATCCGGTGTTTTGTACGTGTAGAGATCGACCTGCGTCATGGCGGTAAAGTCCGGGTCCTCGTCAAAGGGCAGGCCCGCCATGCGGTGCAGCTTGAACTTTTCTTTGTAGGCGTTGATGCGCTCGTTCATCCAGTTGCTCGGGATCATAACTTTGGAGGAGTTCTCGATGACATCGACCGCATCGTACACCTGCAGTCCCCAGAAGAACATGATGTTTTCAAAATCCGCCGGATCCACACCGTAGAGCTTGGCGTCCTTGGTGTTGACGCTCATCCGCTCTTTCCCGATGATCACCTTTGACGGATCCCTGGCGGCCTTGACGATCGCTTCGGGGACCTCATAGTCGTAAATCGCCATCATGATGGCGCAATCCGCGATGCCTCCGTCGATCGACCCTTCCCCCCAATACAGACGGGAAATCGGTCCGATCGCCTCGTTGGACGGTTCGACCAGGTACAACGCGTACACACGCGCCGCTGACCCGATCCAGTGTCCGCGGAATGTGTTGACCGCGATGTCGAACATCATCGTGTCGACCACTGCGCGGAGCCGGTTGGCCAGCGCGCGGTCTTCTCCATACGCAATCACACCGAGCAGGGCGATGATGTCTTCCGCGTAGTAATTGGTCAGCCACTCGCTGAAACCGAACGTCTCTCTCCAGCCGGTCCAGCGCTCCAGGCAGCGGCGGCCATGCTCCATGTGCCAGCGCCCGTCTTTTCCGTTCGACGGAAAGATGCGGTCCGGGAACATCGCGCCTACCAGATATTCTGCGCTGTGATACAGCGGCTGGTGGTTCTCTGTAAAATAGCACGCGTTGATCTCACCCGGCTCATCCAGCCAATAACGGAATCCGACCAACGTCTCTTCCATTTCCGTAACGACCTCGGCGGGAAGCAGGTCGCGGTATTCCTTTAGCATACGGACCATCGCCGGGATGCCGAATTCGGCACAGTCCTCACGGGCGCGGATTCGGTCCAGTTGTGGTTTGAGATATTCATACTCAAACGAGCCGGAAGGAAGTCCGCGGCGGTGCAACTCGAGTTTGGTCGCTTCCAAATAGACGCCCTTCATCGTTTTCGCTCCGGCACGAATGTGGGGGTTGGTTTCGATCCCTGTCAACACATGGGAGAGATATTCGTTACTGGTCATGGCCTGGCTCATGGTCGATACCTCCGACGTTCTTGATGGTGGTTCAGACTATGAAGAG
>JAAYKS010000326.1 GCA_012522285.1 Clostridiaceae bacterium
CCGTATAGTCTTGCCCGATATAGTGCAGGCGGATGTCCAGGTACTCGTCACCTCCGACACCGTAAGCCAGATGACGGTCCCCCGCGGCAGCCTGGATGCCGAACTCCGCTTCTTCGACCACGGTTTCGACACCGGATGCCGGGTCGTACACGGACAACCTGCTGCCGCTGTTCATGACCATACTTCCGTCGGGCAGAATCCGCACGAGTTCCCATCCGGCTTCGGAAAACGGGCTGGGAATCGGAATTTCTTTGCGGGCGGACAGGTCGAGTGACAGCGGGTGGGCGGCATCCCCTCCCGCAGCGGGCTGAGTCTCGCCTCCGCTTGACGGAAGCGTGGTACTCTCTCCGGGGGTCGGGGTGCCGGAGGTCAGCCCGGGAGTCGCCGAAGAGCCGGTCGTTTCAGGGGCAGGACCGCCGCACCCGTTTGCCAGCAAGATCGCACCGACCACTCCGACCGTGACCAGCAGCGACAGTCCCGCGATCATGCGGCGATGGCGTCTTTTGGGCGTGCGACGCGGGTTGGTCGCAGCGGGTGGGAGATAGGAGGCGGAGGATGGACGGATGTTCTTCTTCATGCCTGATACACCACCAACCGGGTGATCTCCCACCCGGACGGAACGTCTTCCCAGCGATCATAGTCGCTGTTGGTGCTGGGATCCCGTACGAGGATGGTAAACCCTCCGCCGCCGTCGGGCTCCAGCCCATATGCCACAATAAAATGAGGGACTCCGGTCGAGGTCTGCAAAATACCGACAATCACCGGATAACCCTCCGCGAGGGAATCTTCGATCGTGTGCCGCACCCATACCGGATCGTGCAGCCGCGAATCCCGGAACCGGATACTGTCTTTGCGCAGCACATGAAACCCGTAACGGGGCTCGGCAGCCACCCACTCGAGCGGATAGGCATACTCTCCCAGACGCTCCACCACTTGAGCAGGGGTGGACTCGGTGCCGTAATAGCTTGCGACCATCGCAAACGAGGCCAATGCGCACCCTTCACTGCCGATGGTCGCACCTGACGATCCGAGCGGCACGCTCTCCCATCGGGGATCGGACTGTCGCAACAACGGCACGTCGAGCACGACTCCTTCCGGCGGCAGCACGCGGCGCATCCATCCCGCGGTGGCCACGGGTTCCGTGGCTGTCGCGGATGACGACGGCGTCGTCACAGTTGCGGGAGTACACCCGGTCAACGGCACCGACAGGACCGCGAGCAGAAGGGCCAGCAAGGGCAGCAGGCGGCAGGCATGGCGGTTGATCATTTGTTGAGCCGGCGGTCCAGGCTTGCGCGGACAAAGCCGGAAAACAGCGGATGCGGGCGGTTGGGACGGGACTTGAACTCCGGATGGAACTGGCAGGCGACAAACCAGGGATGTCCCTCCAGCTCGACCATCTCGACGATCGATCCGTCCGGTGAAGTGCCGACGACAGCCATGCCCGCCTGCACCAATGCGTCACGATACTCGTTGTTGAACTCGTAACGATGCCGGTGCCTCTCCCAGATCTCTTCATTCCCGTATGCCTTGCGTGCGAGCGATCCTTCCGCCAACAGGCAGGGATACCGGCCAAGTCGCATCGTGCCGCCCAACTGCTCCACGGATTTCTGGTCGGGAAGCAAGTCGATGACCGGATACGGGGTTTCGGCATCGAACTCCGCGCTGTTCGCGCCGTCCAATCCGAGTATGTCGCGTGCAAACTCGATCACCGCCACCTGCATGCCGAGGCAAATGCCAAAATACGGGATCCCCTGCTCGCGAGCATACCGGGCGGCCTCAATCTTGCCTTCGATCCCGCGGGTGCCGAATCCGCCGGGGATGAGAATGCCGTCGAGGTCCTCCATCATGCCGGCGGCGTTGCGCAGCGTTACTTCATCCGCGTTGATCCAGTGGATGTGGACACGGGCCTGGTGCGCGGCACCACCGTGCTCCAGCGCTTCGACGATGCTCAGGTAGGAGTCCCGGAGTTCCGCGTACTTCCCGACCACACCGATGTCCACCTGGAATTCCGGATTTGCGATCCCGTCCACCATGCGTTCCCACGCCGACAGATCCGGGTCACCGCACAGGATCGCGAGCCTGCGGCAGACGATCCGGGCCAGCCCTTCCCGCTCGAGTTCCAGAGGGATCTCATACAGAATACGCATGTCGGTGTTCTCGATCACGCAATCCTTTGGCACATTGCAGAACAAGGAGATTTTGTCTTTGGTGTTGCGGTCCAGCGGCATTTCGGTCCGGCAGACCAGGATGTCGGGCTGTATACCCAGGCTGAGCAGATCCTTGACACTGTGCTGGGTCGGTTTCGTTTTGAGTTCGTGGGAAGCCCGGAGATAGGGAACCAGCGTGACATGGATGAACAGGCAGTTTTCCCGGCCATGATCGATCGTGAACTGGCGGGCGGCCTCCAGAAAGGGCAGCCCTTCGATGTCCCCGACCGTCCCTCCGATCTCGATGATCGCCACGTCATATCCGTCTTTGCCTTCCCGGATCCGGCTTTTGATCTCGTTGGTCACGTGAGGGATGACCTGAGCGGTCCCGCCACTGTACATCCCATGGCGTTCTTTCTGAATCACTTCCCAGTAGATCTGTCCCGAGGTGACATTGCTGTTGCGGGACAGGTTCTCGTCAATAAAGCGCTCGTAATGGCCCAGATCGAGATCGGTCTCCGCCCCGTCCTCGGTCACAAACACCTCGCCGTGCTGGTAGGGATTCATGGTCCCGGGATCGACATTGAGATATGGATCCAGTTTTTGCATGGTGACCCGGACCCCCCGGGCCTTGAGCAGACGTCCGAGGGACGCGGCGGTGATCCCCTTGCCCAATCCTGAAACGACGCCACCTGTGACGAAGATAAATTTGGTCATATGGGCTCCTCTCATTGCTGTTCCGACCCGGCCGGTGCCGGCTGTCACCGATAGATGATCTCTTCGCGTCTCGGTCCTGTGGAAACCATGCGAATGGGAACGCCGATGCGCTGCTCAATGAACGCGACATATGCTTTGGCCTCTGCGGGCAAATCTTCCCATCGAGTCATCCCGCGGAGATCCGTTTTCCATCCGGGCAGCCACTCGAGAACAGGTTTGGCCCGGTTCAACAGCCCGGTCACCGGGAACGTGTCGGTCCGGGTTCCGTCGATTTCGTAGCCGGTACAGACTGGAATCCGATCCAGATATCCCAGTACGTCGATCGCCGTCAGAACCGCTTCGGTCGCCCCCTGCACTTCGCACCCGTAACGGGTCGCGACGCAGTCAAACCAGCCCATCCTGCGGGGCCGGCCAGTGGTCGCCCCGAATTCGCCCGCATCTCCACCCAACCGGCGGAGTTGTTCGGCGTCTGGTCCGAATATTTCGCTCGTAAATGCACCCGCACCAACCGCACTGGAGTACGCCTTGGTGACGGCGACGATCCTGCCGATGCGATAAGGGGGCAGCCCAGCGCCCACGCACCCGTAGCCGGCGAGTGGGGAGGACGAGGTGGTAAACGGATAAATGCCGAAGTCCGGGTCCCGGAGTGCGCCCAGCTGTCCCTCGAGTAAAATCTGCCGATCCTCCCGAACCGCGTCGCGCAAAAAGGTGCGCACGTCCGCGACATAGGGGCGGATTGATTCGCGGTATCCAGCGAGTTCCTCCAACAGTGCGTCGGGATCCAAAGCGGGCTTGTGGTACAGGTGAACGATCAAAGCATTTTTGTACTCGCAGACTGCATGGAGCTTTTCCCACAAGGCCTTCTCGTCAAACAGTTCACAGACCTGAAATCCGATCTTTGCGTATTTGTCGGAATAGAACGGTGCGATCCCGGACCGGGTAGATCCGAACTGCCGTTCGGAAAGCCGATCCTCTTCATACTGGTCCAGTAAAATATGATACGGCATAACGATCTGGGTCCGGTCGGAGACCATCAGTCGAGGTGCCGGTACCCCGTTTTGGGTGATTTGTCCGATTTCGCGGACCAGCGAGGGAATGTTGAGTGCCACGCCATTCCCGATGATGTTGACGGTGTTTTTATTGAATACGCCCGAAGGCAGTTGATGGAGGGCGAATTTGCCGTAAGGGTTGATGATGGTGTGACCCGCGTTGGCCCCGCCTTGAAAACGGATAACGATGTCCGCTTCGCAGGCGAACATGTCCGTGATCTTCCCTTTGCCTTCGTCTCCCCAGTTCGCGCCGACTATGGCCGTGATCATGGAATCCTTCCTTCCTGCCGGCCCGATGCCGCGTATACGGCGATCGGTCTCCGGCATCACACTGAGCTGACTCCTCTTACGTAACGGAATCGGTGGGGAATCCTGACGCGACGCCTTTGCCGTGGTTTTCTTTTTGAAAACAGAAACGGACGCCCCCTATAGAACGGGGACGTCCGCAGCCCATGTCGATTATATATGCCCAGGAAACCTTGTGTCAATCCGATCCCACAAGAGCAAAAGGTCATCCGCCGGAAGGAGAAGGCGCGTTTTCCTCCAGCGGAGGCGCCAGTCCAAGTTCTTCCAATTTGGCCCGGGCCGCCGCCAGATCTTCCCAGAGATGGGGTTTCTCCCGCCCGTTGCGCAGGATATAGGCCGGATGCAAGGTGGGGAGAATGGCGTAGCCGCCTTTCTCGATCCATTGTCCGCGCACTTTCGTGATCCCGTCCTTCTGGCCGGTAAAATACTTGTAGGCCGTCGCACCGAGCAAAACGATTACGCGGGGACGGACAAACCGGAACTGGGCTGCCAGCAGCGGCCGGCAGGCCTTCGCTTCCTCTTCGGCTGGCACCCGATTGCCCGGAGGACGGCATTTGACGATATTGGCGATGTGGATGAGATCTTCTGTCAACCCTAGCGCTTCCAGTGCGCTGTCCAGCAACCGCCCCGCCGCTCCGACGAAAGGAAGCCCCCTGCGGTCTTCTTCCGCACCGGGTCCTTCTCCGATGAACATAAGGGGAGCCTGTATGCTCCCCCTCCACACGACAACGCGGTCGCGGGTTTCGGCGAGCGGACAGGCTCTGCAGTTTTCACAAGCGGACAAAAAGTCGTCCCACGTGCGGATGTCGGTCATGCGTCCTCCCGGTCTCGATTTATTTGATCAAGGAGATGTGGCCGATAAAGGGAAGTTCTTTCTCGACGCCGTTGTTCGCGTTGAGGATGCCAAGCACCGCTAGCACCAGATAAACGATGCCGCCGATCCAGCGGATCAGGTTGGGAATGAGGGTACCAATCGGCAGGATGTCGAGGATCAGTGCCGCGACCCAGACTGCCAACCAAGCCAGCAACAATACAAGCCCCTGATTGACATGGAACTTGACGCGGGGGTTGTCTTTGTCTGCCAGCAATCCGACCAGAAACAAGGGTCCGATGTAGGCCAGGATAGAATAGAGCTTGGTGTTGTCGCTTGCCATGTGTACGGATCTCCTTTTGTAATCTATTCAAGGCGCCGTCGCCTGAATGACAAAACAGGAACCATGGCGTTACCATCACAGAACCACAATCGTGACCCCGTCGTTTTGACGACCCCAGTCCGGATCGCTGCGAAGGGCAGGCACCATGTCGATCATGTTGCGGCCGGTTTTTTCAAACGGCGTAAAGTACTCGCCGGGACAAAAATCACGGATGCGACCTTCGCGTTGCGCGGCTCGCAGATAATGCCGGACGGCAGTCCGGATGGATCCTCCGGTTCCGGACGATCCGTACCCGTGGATGACTTTTACAGACTTGATGCCGGTCCGTCGCAGTGTTGCCAACTGCAGCTTCAGCTTTGAAACTGCGGCATCCGCCTTGGGCATCCCCTCTTCCAGGTTGAGAATAAATGCGGCCATACTCCCTCTTCTCCAAAGAATACACCGCTGTGTGCAGTGTCTGTATCAATTCTATCACAACAGGAGGGGCCGGACACAGACCCGATCACAAGGGGACCGATGCGAGATCGATGCTATAATCGCAACATGAGACTGGATCGACATCTGTCTGCATCGGGGTTAGGCACCCGTACTCAAGTCCGTGACCTGATCCGAGCGGGCCGTGTGCGCGTGGCGGGAGTGGTGGTTCGCGACCCCGGGACGCGTCTGCCCGACCGGGATCTGCCTCTGGTTGAAATCGACGGCGCGGAGGTTTCGCTGCGTCGTCACATCCACTTGATGCTGCACAAACCTGCCGGCTGCGTAACCGCCATGGAGGATCCGCGCCACCCGACCGTCGCGGATCTCCTGCCGACAGAGATCCGTGGCCGCGTGGCACCAGTCGGGCGGTTGGACATCGATGTCACGGGCCTTTTGCTGCTGACGGGAGACGGCGTCCTCGCCCACCGGCTGGCCAGCCCGAAATGGGAAGTGGACAAGACCTACCGGGTCACATACGACGGTCCGGACATGACCGACGCGGACGTCGAGGTCTTTTCATCGGGATTGACGCTTGCCGACGGCACCCTCTGCCGTCCTGCCCGGCTTGTGCCTTGCGGACCCGGTCTGGCGATACTCACTATCCATGAGGGCCGGTTTCATCAAGTGAAAAACATGATCCGGGCCTCCGGCCGCTCGGTCACCGCGCTGGTGCGCGAGCGCATGGGCCCGCTCACGCTCGACGAGTCTCTCGCTCCCGGAGCGTACCGCCTATTGACCGAAAAAGAAACCGCCGCACTCTACGCGACGGTCTCCCTGAACCACTGATTCATTCGGTTACTTTTGCGCTACTTTAGAGGATTCCGTGCCTCCCGTTGCATCCGGCTTCATGCTGTCGTACATCTCCTGCAGCTGCTTGTGCAACGTGCGGCCCCGTTCGGCGAGCTCTTCCCTGTTCTCACACATCGCCAGAATCATCGCTTCCGCTTTTTCCGGGAACTTGCCTTGCGCGCCGATGCACAGGATGTTGCGGCCACTGTTGACTCCCAGTCCCTCGACCAGCCAGGTGCCGGTGAAATCCAGTCCCATGAGATAGGGCTCGCCCGTAGGATTCCCGTCCACGTCCAGTACGGTTGCATACAGCGGTTTGATCTGACTTGCCAATTCCTCTCCGGCGATCTCCGGCAAGCGCGCGTAAAGCGCATCCAGGGGAGCGAAGAGGCCGCTGGAGGAATAGAAAGTAAAGGCATAGTCGTTTGCTATAAACAAATCCACCGGATTCGCGCCGGACAAAATGATCGACATCTGCATCCGGACTGCGATATCCATCTGCGACGCGTCCTGCTCCGCCAGCGGCAAAAACTCCATCAGGGGGTTGGCAGCATTCGCATTCGTGCGCACAAACTGGTTGAGCGGAAAATCCTCCGCGTACATGTCCTGCTGGAGAAGCGCGAACTGGCCGATGACCGCCAGTTGGAAATCCCGTTTTTCAGTGGTCAGCACCGAGTAGAGAATGCTCCCGAATATTCCGAGGACGACCAGAATACCCAACAGGGACCACCTCATGTAGTACCACTTGTTTTTCCAGTCGTACAACGTGCGTCCCAGAATTTTCTTGCGCAGCTTGACCGGCACCAGCTCGTCGATGGAAGCCACGTCCCGCCCGGTCAGGAGATTGTATGCCTCGTTGATCCGGGCGTCGCGCACCTCGTCCGGGCCTTCGAGCCGAAACCGGCGGGCCAATACGGTGTAACGCCGTTCGATTTCGTATTCGGTAGCGTCATCGCCAAGCCCCAATACCTGGAACGCCCCTTCGCGCGTCATGTCCATCCTCCCCTGTATACGACGATACTCCGTCAGTCCTGCAACGGCTTCATGGTCGGGAACAACAGTACATCCCGGATCGAGTAGGAATCGGTTAAAAGCATCACCAGCCGGTCGATGCCGATTCCGAGGCCGCCGGCGGGCGGCATGCCGTATTCGAGCGCGACACAGTAGTCTTCGTCAAACAGGTTGGCCTCGTCGTCTCCCGCTTCTCTGCGGCGCACCTGGTCCGCGAAACGGCCCCGCTGGTCGACAGGATCGTTCAGCTCCGTATAGGCATTGCCGAATTCGCGGCCGTCGATGAAGATCTCGAACCGTTCCACCAGATCCGGACGTCCGGGCTTGCGCTTGGTCAACGGAGAGATCTCGATTGGATAATCGCAGATGAAGGTCGGCTGCACCAGCTTCTCCTCGGCAAAATGCTCGAAGAACAGATTGAGCACTTCGCCTTTGGACATCCCGGATTTGACCTCTTCGATACCGCGTTCCCGGGCAACCTCCAATGCCTCCTTCGCATCCGCAATCGCGTCGAAGTCGACACCGGCGTGCCGACGCACCGCTTCGGTCATGGTCAACCGTTCAAACGGAGGCGCCAAATGGATTTCACGCCCCTGATAGGTGACATCGGTGGTGCCGCATGCCTCCATCGCACAGCGGGCGATAAGGCGTTCGGTGATGTCCATCATCCCGTTGTAATCGGTATAAGCCTGGTACAGTTCCATCATCGTAAACTCGGGGTTGTGCTTCACGGACAATCCTTCGTTGCGGAAATTCCGGCCGATTTCATACACCCGCTCGAGTCCTCCCACCAGCAGCCGCTTCAGGTAGAGTTCCGGTGAGATGCGCATAAACAGATCGATGTCGAGCGCGTTGTGATGCGTGACGAACGGACGCGCAGCCGCACCGCCGGGGATCACATTGAGCAGGGGGGTCTCGACTTCGAGAAAGCCGAGCGCGTCCAGCTCCGCGCGCATCGCGCGGATGATCCGGTTGCGCCGCACAAACGTCTCGCGCGAACCCGGGTTGGTGATCAGATCCAGATAGCGCTGCCGATACCGGGTGTCGGTATCCTTGAGTCCATGCCACTTCTCGGGGAGCGGCCGGAGAGCCTTGGCCAGCAGTGAATACGATTCGACCTTGACGGAGATCTCTCCCCGGCGAGTGCGGAACACGGTGCCTCGCACTCCGACGATGTCCCCGATGTCCAGTTTCTGCCAGGCTTCGTAGGCCTCTTCGCCCAGCTCGTCGATCTTGACAAACAGCTGGATGCGCCATTCTCGGTCCTGTAGATCACAAAAACTGACCTTTCCCATGCCGCGCTTGCTCATGAGACGCCCTGCCAAAGAAACCTCGGTGCCGTCTCTTTGCTCGAATTCGTCCAGAATATCCCGGCTGTGGCAGGAGGTTTCAAACGACACCTCGGCAAAGGGGTCGCAGCCCGCTTCCGCCAGCTCGCGCAGCTTGGCTGTGCGGATCGACATTTGCTCGTGCATGCCCTCGCGCGAATCCGGCGCGGTGATGTCCGATTCCGGGATCACGTCCCGGGCGTTTATTTCCCTTTCTTCCATGAGGGCCACCTTTCCATCTCGTGTGGATTGATTGATTGCAAAGATACATGCCGTGACGCAGATGCAAAACCGCCGCGTCCGATTGTCCGGCCGCGGCGGTACTGAACAGCGCTTACATGCGCTGCGCGGCTCGTCCACCTGTCACGAGGGTTTGGCGATTTTTACAATCTTGTACTTCATGGTGCCCATCGGCGTCTTGACCTCGACGACGGAACTCTTCTTTTTGCCGATGATCGCGCTTCCGACCGGCGATTCGCTGGACAGTCTCCCGTTGAGGACATCTTCCTCTTTGGGGCCGACCATGACATAGGTCTCCTCGTCCTTGAAATCTTCGCTCCGGATTGTGACGATCGAACCCATCGTGACGCGGGTCTTGCTGATCTCGTCGTCCTCGATCACCTTGACGTTTTTCAAGATGGACTCGAGTTCCGAAATACGAGCCTCGTTCTCAGCCTGCGCGTTTTTCGCGTCATCGTACTCGGAGTTTTCCGACAGGTCGCCAAAAGAACGGGCCTGACGGATCCGTTCCGCGATTTCGTCTCTGCGGTCGAATTTCCGCTGTTCCAGTTCCTCCTGGAGCTTGCGGACCCCCTCGACTGTCATATCATATACTTTTTGTTCTGCCATTCCACAACTCCCCTGTCACTTCTTCACCGTTCTTCAATATAGGCATTATACGCATTTTTCCGGGAATTTCCATACCCGCGTGATACCTGGCTCAGGAACGGATCTCGTTTTCCTTGGTGATCACGTCGTGCGCGCCGCCTTCCACGATGCTGGTGGCCGACACTTGCGCAAGGCGCGCCTTGCGCTGGAGATCCCCAATGTTGAATGCGCCGCAGGCGCACATCGTCGAACGCACTTTGGCCATGGAGCCGTCGAGGTTGTCTTTGAGACTGCCCGCATACGGGACATAGGAGTCCACGCCTTCCTCAAAGGCCAATCCGCCGCCGTTGGCGGTTTCGGTATACCGCTGCCAGTTGCGCGCCCGGTTGGAGCCTTCCCCCCAATACTCTTTGACATATGTGCCGTTGACCATCAATTTGCGTCCGGGGCTCTCGTCGAACCGGGCAAAATACCGGCCCAGCATGATAAAGTCCGCTCCCATCGCGAGGGCCAGCGTCATGTGGTAGTCCAGCACGATGCCGCCATCGGAACAAACAGGGATGTACACCCCTGTTTCCGCGAAATATTCGTCGCGTGCGCGCGCCACATTTTGCACTGCGGTGGCCTGCCCCATCCCGATCCCCTTTTGCTCACGGGTGATGCAGATCGAGCCTCCCCCGATGCCGACCTTGACGAAGTCCGCTCCCGCGTCGGCCAGATATCGGAATCCTTCGCGGTCGACCACGTTGCCGCCGCCAATATACACTTCCGGGCCGAATTCCCGTTTCACATACTCCAGCGTCTCCGCCTGCCAGGCCGAAAACCCGTCGGACGAATCGATGCAAAGCACATCCGCACCGGCTTCGACCAGTGAGGGAACCCTGTCTCGATAATCTCGGGTGTTGATGCCGGCACCGACCATCAAGCGTTTGTGGGCATCCAG
>JAAYKS010000327.1 GCA_012522285.1 Clostridiaceae bacterium
GCGCGATGGTTTCCTACGCACTCGGCGGCATCAACTCCGCAATCGCAGTCGCATGGGTCCTGCACCGGGACGACATCCGCCGCCACGGGAGCGGTAACGCGGGCGCGTCCAACATGTTCCGCACCTATGGCCGTACCGCCGCGCTGCTGACGCTGCTCGGAGACGTAGTGAAGACACTCCCGGCGGTTGCGCTCACGAGGCTGTTGTTCCGATGGATCGCGGGCGGGGATCCGGGCTTCGATCCGGGCTGGTTCGCAGGAATGTTTGTGGTATTAGGACATGTGTTCCCGGTCTGGTTCGGCTTTCGCGGCGGCAAGGGAGTGCTGGTCGCGGCGGTGACTGTCCTGGCCGTCGATCCGGTCGCGTTTGGCGTGATGGCCGCCTTTGCGATCGCAGTCTTTATGCTGTGGCGCACGATGTCGATCGTGGCACTGGCCTCGGCGGCGATGCTCCCCGTCGTGATTTTTGTCCTCGGCCTGTTCCGGCACCAGTTTTCATGGATCGAGGTGCTGTTCTCCGTGGTCTACTCCCTCCTCGTCCTCTGGTCACACCGCGGCAACATCCGCCGAATCCGGGCCGGAGAGGAACAGCCGCTCCGGGAGGCAGGGCGTGGCCCGGATGACCCGTCAAACCACCCGGAATAAGGAAAAGGCCGGCTGGTCAGCCGGTCTTTTTAGGAAACCAGAGGATAAATTTACTGGTTCGGCTTTTATAGTCCTCCCAGTCGGGGCGGCCCGCGTATTTTTTCTCCAGCATCGGGACACCGGACACGAAAACCAGAAACAACGTGATCAGGAGCGGGCTGATAAACAGCCACAGATTGCGGCCCCCGCCGATCGTCATGATCCACAGGCCCCACCACTGCACTGCTTCGCCAAAGTAGTTCGGATGACGGGAGAAACGCCACAATCCGGTGGTCAGCAGCCGGCCGCGGTTGGCGGCATCGGCTTTGAACAACCGCAACTGACGGTCGGCGAGCGCTTCGCAGACGAATCCCGCTATCCAAATTGCGAGACCAAGCACCGCGATCCAGTTCCACGGCGCACGGTCTTCGAGTCCCGCCACGATCACCGGGAGGTTGATGAGATAGTTGAGCGTAAACTGCAGCAGATAGATCTGCACGAACATGCGCAGATAAAACGTCTGCGGGTTCCAGGTGTCGCGCATGTTCTTGTACCGGTAGTCTTCGGGCCTGTTCCAGTTGCGACGCGCCAGGTGCCAGGTCAGTCGGATTCCCCAGACGGCAACGCAGGCAAAGGCGACCCAGGGCACGGCGCCTTGCGTCCGCCCCAATGAGAGGGAGACCCCGGCTGTCAGAATAAAACCCAGTCCCCAGGCGACATCGACCAACCCGTTGTTGCGTTTGACCTGTGCGATCACAAACGCCAGCACGAAAAACAAAAACAATGCGCCGAGGACCATCAAATGCTGCAGCATGTCTACGCCTCCGGAAGGGCTTCAAGATAGGCGGCCGCGACCGCTCCGTGACCGGCAAACAGTGTCACAATGGCGGAAATATCCGTGATATAGGCCGGCTCGCGTCCTGTCAGACGGACCAGTGCCTCTCGGAAAGACTCCGCACGATCCGGATCGGAAGCGTGTACGATGACATAGTCTTCGATGGTCTTTCCCTTGAGGGACCGGAGCAGCAACTTGCGGTTTTTCTCCACTGAGAAGGCGACCCCCTTGATCGTCCCCTTGCCCTCTGGACTGATGGTTACGATCGGGCGGAACCCCAGCTTGATCAAGAGTTTTCCCACCCGCTCGCTGATCCGGCCGGAGCGGACCATCGGACCGAGGTCCAGCACGCTCACGAGGATTTTGGCGCGGCTTCGCATCGCCTCCATCCGGGAAGCGATTTCGCCGAGCGGAACACCGTCGGCGGCCATCCGTGCAGCCTCCCGCACGAGCAGCCCTTGCGCACCTGAATTGGATCTTGTGTCCACCAGCGCGGTTTTTCTACTCGCGGGATCGAGTTCGCCCAGCACCTCTCGGAACCGGGCATGCGTGCCGCTCATATGCGAGGAGACCGTCAGGATCAGAACGGATTCATAGTGGTCCAGAATCGGCTGGAGGAACGTGTTGATTTGCTCGGTGTTCAGCTGGGCGGAAGAAGCTTCCTCCATGTGCTCCGACAAAAAGGCTCCGTCAATGGTGATCTTGTCCAGAAAACTCACCCCGTCGACTATCACATTGAGCGGGATCTGAAAGATGCGGTGCTCGTGCAGATAGGCCGCCGGGATGTCTGCGATGGAGTCTGTGACGACGGCGGTCCCCGCCTCGGGCGGACCGGCCAACAGGTTTTGGTAGACCATGTCGTCGGCTTTTTGCTCGAGGATGCGACCGCGTGCGGCGACGCGCCGGACCATCTCCCAGGGACGGGAGGTGTGCAGATGTATCCGCGCAAGATTGTCGGTCGCCGCCAGCAGGAGACTGTCTCCCAAATCGTGCAGCTCGTTGCGGATCGCTTTTTCGTCCAGTGCGTCGCTCTCCAGCAGGACCTCGGTGCAATAACGGTACCGGATGTTGGCGTCCAGCTCATATGTGTGTACATCCGCCGGGATCGCGGGCAGGTCCTGCGCGGATTCGGAGACGGCATAACTCCCGCCGAGCAACACGTGCACGAATCCGTCCATAAAGTGATAAAAACCCAGTGCACCCGCGTCGACGATACCCAGATCCTTGAGTGCCTGCAAGGTGGTTTTGGTTTCCTCCAGTGATTGCCGGATCCGGGTGAGCGCGTTTTCGAACACTTCCCGCGGGGATTTGCGTTGTTCAAGGGATTCCCGGAACGAGACCGCCCAGGCGCGCATCAGCGTGATGACCGTCCCTTCGACCGGCTGCTCGATCGCCCGGTAGGCTTTGTGGTAGGCCTCTTGAAAATAGGCCGCCATTTCCTGGAGCGAAACGCCCTGACGCTCTGCACTCTGCTGGTACAGTCCGTCGAAATATTGCGAGAAAATGACACCGGAGTTGCCACGCGCGCCTACAAGCGCGGAACGGGCGATGTCATGCAGCGTATCGCGTACGTTTTCATGCGGACGGGCATGCGTGAGGATGTAATGCATCGTGTGAGCGAGGTTGTTGCCGGTGTCGTTGTCGATCACCGGGAACACATTGATGCGATTCAGTTCCTCCCGTCGGGCACGGGTACGGTCCGCACCGAACAGGATCGCTTTGTACAGCAGATCGCTGGAGATGGTTTCCGTCATAGGTTTTAGATCCTCCCGCCGATCCAGGTGGTGATCGTGCTGGTTGCCGCGGTGATGAAAGTCCCCCAGACAAGATCGATCACGGTGATCGAAAGCGGCCAGTCGCGCAGCGTCGCAAGATTGGTCAAATCATAGGTTGCATAGGTGATGAGCCCAAAGAAGGCGCCTGCTCCCAAAGCATACAGTATTGACTGCTTTTCCGTGGCCGGCAGGATGACAAAAAAGACCATGGCGGCGATGAAGAGTAGATAGAACACCGCGGCCGCGGGCAGATTCGCCTTGTCTGCCATCAGGTGTCCAATTTTCTCTTTATAGAGCTTTTTGGAAATGACCAGCAACCAGACCAGATCGATCAGGGTAAAGACCACCAGGGCGATCAAATAGTGTTTCAGAAAAGCCATGTCTCTTCCTCCGTTTCCATACAACCGGTGTTCTCTCTCCATTGTATGGGCTAAAACCGGTATTTCCGTATCACTGGGGCCAAAAAACAAAGCTTTTTATAATAGATTGTTAACATTTGTGACAGAAGGGATGGGGCGGGAAGATCCACCCGAAGAGTCACCGGCACCTATTTCTCGGAGGAACCTACAGGACGCGGGAGAGCGGCCGGAGCCGGGACCAGCGAAGCCTCGCCCGGCAGCACCACCCGGCCGGTGATAAAGAAGAGCAGCACCACTGGAAACACCGCGGTCGCGACGACCGGATTGACCAGCCCATATATAGTGTAGACCAGAAACGACGTCATCCGATATGCCTTTTCGGTTCTGGATACGACCATCCGGTGCAGCCTGCGAAACAAAAGCGCATACAAGAGAAGAAACGGCGCAAACCAGAGCAGTCCATACATCGCAAGGTAGTCCAGCCAGGTCGAGTGCCCCCCCACCTGGGAAAAGTCGCCCGTGTTCACCCGGGATCCCACACCCGTCAGAGGATGATCGAGAAAGGTACGGATCGAACGGGAATACAGTTCCAGTCGTTCCTCCGAAGAGGACCCCATCTCGACCAGAGATTCGTGCAGTCCGGGCGGGCTGTAAACCTTCAACTCGATCCCGAGCACACGGTCCGCGGCAATCCGCGCCACATCGACGATTTTCATCAGATACAGTTGGGACTGGTACAGATGAAACGCATGTCCAAGTGAGAGAAAGAGCGCGATTACAAGCAGGAGCAAGAGACAGATCCGGATCAGGGCCTTCAGTTCCGGCCCGCGAAGCCGCACAAAGCTGTATACCAGCAAGACAAATAGCCCCAGCCCGGTGAACACGATCGCCAGTGTGTAGCCCGCAAACAACAGTCCCAGCAGCACCAGCACCAGCAGTACGGTCATCGTGCGACGCCGGGAAGCGGTCATCCGGTAGTAAACCAGCATCGGGAATACGCACCCCAAACCCGTGAAAAACTCGAACCCGCCGACACCAAGCAGGTGATACAGGTGACGCTTAGCCTCCGGAAACGACCCGGTCGACATCTCTCGCGCCACCATGGGCTCCGCGGCCAGTACAAACATCCCGCGAAAACAGGCGACGGCAACCACTGCGATCAGCAAATACAGAATCCGGAGCTGACGACTCTGCCGCCCGGTCACCGCAAAATACAGATCGACGAGGTAGACGGCGAAAAAGAAGGCAAAATACCCGAACGGAATGTGGGGATTGTCTCCCCGCCCGATAAGGGTGTGAACTCCCAAAACGGCAATCCAAAGAACAAACAACACCAGTTCGGGCCGCCTGCCACCGGTACGGAGGATGGTTCCGACATGCCGCCAGGTGAGTCCGATCCTGCGCGCGGTTCGCCAGGCAGCGAACACA
>JAAYKS010000328.1 GCA_012522285.1 Clostridiaceae bacterium
AGTTCACCGGCGAGCTCGTCGCAGGCCGTGTACCCTTTGGCCAGCACCACGGTCGCTTTGACCAGTTGTCCCCGCACAGGATCCGGGGCACCTGTCACCGCACCTTCCAATACAGCGGGGTGCTCCATCAGGACGCTTTCAACCTCGAAAGGTCCGATACGGTAACCGGAACTTTTGATGATGTCGTCGGCGCGGCCGACAAACCAGAAGTAGCCGTCCTCGTCCATCCAAGCCTGATCGCCGGTGTGATATACCCCGTCATACCAGACCGACGCGGTCAGCGCGGGATCTTTGTGGTATCCCTCAAACAGGCCCGGGATCTTGTGATCCCCGATCCGGATGCAGATCTCGCCGGTCTGCCCCGGTCGGACCGATTGTCCATCTTCGTCCAGGAGCACCACATCGTACGCATGGGAAGGTTTTCCCATGGATCCGGGCTTGGTCGACATCCAGTAGTTCGTGACGACCGCGAGGGTCATCTCCGTCTGGCCGTACCCTTCCTTGAGTTCGAGTCCGGTCGCGCGTAAAAACTGTTCATAGACCTCGGGGTTGAGCGCTTCGCCCGCGATGGTGCAGTGTTGGAGGCTGGACAGATCAAATTTCGAAAGATCCTCTTTGATGAGGAAACGGTAGATCGTCGGCGGAGCGCAGAACGTGGTGACGCCCGCTTCCGCGATGTGGTTCAGCATGACCTGCGGGGAGAACCGGTCGAAGTCGAACACGTCGATCCCGGCCTCCATGATCCATTGTCCGTAGAGTTTGCCCCAGACCGATTTGGCCCATCCGGTCTCGGAAACCGTGAGGTGCAGACCGTCGGGGTCGACCTTGTGCCAATATTTGGCGGTCGGAATGTGCCCCAGCGGATAGAGGTAATCGTGCAAGACCATTTTGGGCATCCCGGTCGTGCCCGAGGTGAAATACAGCAGCATCGGGTCGGTGGGGGCAGGAAGCGCCTCCTCCGCGGGTTTGATAAACGTCGGTTGCGCCGCAAGACCTTCGTCGAACGACATCCAGCCGGGGCGCGTCCCCCGCACGATGAGTTTGGACTGCAGTTTGCCGTACAGGTGCGCGGCCGCGTCCACGTGGTCGGTGATGTCGCCGTCCGCGGTACACACGATCGCCTTGACATCCGCGGACTCAAACCGGTACAGCAGGTCCTTGACCTGGAGCTGGTTGGTCGCCGGAATCGCGACCGCCCCGATTTTGTGGAGTCCCAGGATGGCAATCCAGAACTGGTAGTGCCGCTTGAGGATCAGCATCACCATGTCTCCGCGACCGATTCCGAGCGACTGGAAAAGGCCTGCGGCCCGGTCGCTTTCGCGGCTCAGGTCGTCAAAGGTAAAGGTCCGCGTCACGCCTTCTTCGTTACACCAGCGCATCGCGCGCCGACCGGGCGTTTCCCGGGCGATGCGGTCCACGATGTCATAGGCAAAATTGAAAGTCGCAGGAATTCGGAATGAATAGTCGACGAGCTTTCCGTCCTGGTCCAGTGTTTCCTGCAGGTACTCTAGGTTGAGATTCAACATGGGTGGTTCTCCTTGCGTAATTCTCTCTGGGCGCGGGAAATGTCGGGCGTGTCAGGTGCCGCCCGGCCCCATCACAATCGCGAGAAAGACACAGGGCTCTTTGCCGACCGCTACCATGCCGTGCGGCTTGGAGGCATCATAATAGATAGAATCGCCCGTTTGCATCGTTTCCTCGTGTCCGTTGATCGAGATGCGCAGCCGACCGGACAGAATATAGTCCATCTCCTGGCCGGCATGGGTGCTCATGGTAATCGGACAAGTCTCGTTGCCCTGTTCAAACGGCGCCGGCACGAGAAAAGGTTCGGCCAACCGGTTCTTGAACATGTAGGCCAGGTTGTTGTAGTGGAAACCTTCCCGCCGGCTGATCGGGAGCCCCTCCCCCGCCCGGATGAGTTCATACCCGGACAACCGGGGGGACTCGCCGGACAACAGCTCGGTCAGATCGATCCCGAGTCGCTGTGCGGCTTTGTACAGGAATGTAAAGGTAAAATCGCGAGTCCCTGCCTCCAAGGCCGCATAATCCGCCTCGGGCACTCCGGTCGTCGCCGCCATGTCGGCCAGCGACAACCCCGCGATCTCGCGCATGCCGCGCAGCCGTTCCGCGATCGCCACGATCTTTTCGTCCATTTCACAGACCTCCTTGCGCATCGGTATTGTCAATCTACCCCAACCACCGGCCCTTTTCAATCAAACCGGCCGGAAGAGCGCAAAGCGTGAAAGAATTCCAACGATTCACGCTTTGCGAGTCCTAACTTCATCCGGTTCATCCGGCGGTGCTGACCAGGCCTTCCAGCATGGTACGGACCTGTTGTTCATCGATGGCGGATAGACCGCCGGTCGTTCGCAGCAAAACACCTTTTTCGGCCAGAGCAAAGCATGGAGCGCTCCCGGCCTGACAAAAGGCCATCAGGTCGGGGTGTTCGGAAGACTCCGCCCGCAGGCAGGCGATCACTCCCTGGTACTCATAGGCGAGCTGCTCGAGCAACAAGGTCGCCGTCCGGTTCAAAGCGCCGAACCGGTCTGACAGCAGAATCAGGACTGGGCGATCCCGGCCGGCCAGAAACGCTGAGGTGTCCTTCACCCGTCGGTACACGATCCCGACCCCCTCCTCTCCCGTCAGCACTTCGGGGGACAGGTATGCCAGATCGGCATCGTAATCGATTGCGCCTACCGGATCGTCCGTCCCGCACCCAGGGATCGCCGCCAGCGCCGTCACCAGCAAACAGATCAGCAGGACCTTCCAGCGCGGCCGGAAGTGTGCGCTCACCGGTCGCACCGGAGCACGCGGAATCCCGCGCTTTTTGCGACTGCCGTGCAGTTGCCGAACAAGGTTTCCAAATAGGCTGCGGCCGAGGGAGCCCCCTGCTTCTTTTGAAGGACAACATACAGACGACCGCCCGGGACGAGATGCTCATACGCCCCGTCAAAGAACGAATGGACCACGGCCTTACCCGCCCGGACCGGTGGATTGGTGAGGATGTGGTCAAACATCCCCTCCAATTTGGCAAAGCCGTCGGACTGAACGATCTGTGCAAAAGCAGCCTGGTTGCGCGCGGCATTCTCGCCCGCCAGCCGGACCGCGCGGGCGTTGACGTCCGCCATCACGACATCCATCGCGGGAAAGAAACGTTTCATGACCACACCTACCACGCCGTATCCGCAGCCCAGATCCAGCAGGCGCCCGTTTTTGACACCTTGTGATCGGATCTGTTCGATGACGGTTTCCAAAAGCAGCTGCGTTCCAAAGTCGACCCGGTGGCTGGCAAACACCCCGCTCGACGTCACAAACGAAAAATCACGCCCGTCGATATGGAGTGTCGCCTGGTCGTGTCGCTCTTCCCCTGCGGGGGACGCGTCGTAATAGTGCGGCATCTTCCGAATCCTCCTATGATTCCATCCGCGCCGGATAGCGCTTTTCCAGCGCAACCAGCAACGGGAGTCCAACAACAAAGACGACGACCGCCTCGCTCGCGCCTACGGTCAACATATTGATCGGCACCAACGATAACGGAGAAGCGGAACTGGCAGCGTCCATCAGCAGGAACGGGAGATAACTGCCGACTACGAGGGCGTTGATCACCACGGGGGGGAGTAGACTCAACCCTCTGCGGACAGAAGGAGACATGCCCCTCGTTTTTCGCGCGATGCGCCAGGTCGCCAGCGCAGCCAATAACGTCGCCAGGCTTCCGAACACGATATCGATCGGGCCAAGACTGTTGGGGTTGAATAAGTTGGACAGCAAGCAGCCCAGAAAGAGGCCCGGTACCGCCGCAGGAAACAGCACAGGCAGCACCGTCATCGCTTCCGCGAGGCGGAACTGAATCGGTCCAAACGCAAACTGTGCAAACGGGAGCGTCAACAACACATAAGCTGCCGTCACAACCGCGGCCTGGGTGATCTGGAGTGTGGTGGGCTTTTTCATCGGGACACCTGTCCTGGTTCCTTAATGGGGTAGCAAGAACCATTATACTTCCACTACCCGGGTCGACAAGCAAAAAGCCGGTCGGACGACCGGCTTTTCTGGCTCCTCAAGTAGGACTCGAACCTACGACCCTGCGGTTAACAGCCGCATGCTCTACCAACTGAGCTATTGAGGAATAAAATCCGGCAGAGACCTATTTTCCCGGGCCGTTACCAGCCAAGTATCGTGGGCACCAAAGAGCTTAACTACTGTGTTCGGTATGGGAACAGGTGTGGCCTCTCGGTTATATCCGCCGGAATGGTTGAGG
>JAAYKS010000329.1 GCA_012522285.1 Clostridiaceae bacterium
CCAACCGATACCGAATTCCACAGGAAAAACAACAGGGCAGGCGGGATACACAGCCAGTGGGTCCATTCCGCGCGGCGGGACTCGGCCGCAAACTGCGCAAAATAAGCGGCGTCCCGCCCGGTCAGATGCTTTTTCGCGAATCCACATTTAAACCAGCTTCCCCCGTCCGGGAGCAGGTGCTTCCATCGTCGGATGTGAAAGACTCGCTGGTACACGCGTCCGCTCTCTTCCCAGGCACGTGTCCGGTAAAGCGGGGAGTCGCTGGTGAACACGCGCAGCGGCATACGGATGGAGAGGATGGCGACTGCGAGATGTATCACGATCCAGGCGGCGAAATCCAGCAGGATGTTCCAGAGGCTTGGCAGTTCAATCAATGGCAAAGGCACACCTCTCACCTTTTACAAATCGATAGGCCTGCCGCGCCAGGAAACGCGGCGCAGGATCCGGGTCCGGACCCAAGACCATCCAAATACAAGGACAAAGAAAACAAGCGGGACGGGATACAACAGGATGACGGCCGGATGCCAGCGCCCGGCCTTGCGCGCATTCCAGCCGACCAGCAGCACATATCCCAGATAGGCAACGGCGGCCAATGCGACTTGACCCGGATCGGGCGTGTCCGCAAGCGTCCAAATCCATCGGACCGCTGCGACGATTCCGCCCGTCAGCCACAGGATGCACAGTAGCAGGATCATAGGATGCGTCCAGGCGGCCCCGGTGCTGAAGTTTTTGGTCCATCCCTCCACCAGTCGTCCCACCCCGTCCGGGTACATGCGGTAAGACAGGATCCCTCGTCCCGGGAGGCATTGGACCGGATGCCCCGCTTTTCGCATCAACCGTCCCAGCGCGAGGTCCTCCATGACTTCGCTCCGCACCGCCCGATGCTCCCCTGCGGCTTCGTAGGCCTCCCGCGTACACAGCAGGGCGGGACCAAACGCACCGGCGGTGGACAAGCGCTCGCCGAGCGGGGTAAACACCCCGCTGCCGGCAAGCGCGATCGTGCTGAAAAACAGCGAGAGGGATTCGTACAGGCGGCGGGTCCGGTGGTAGGGCTGCCAGGACATCAGTCCGCCCGCGCCGTGCGCGCGGAAGGCGGCACAAAGCCGTGCAAGGGCGTCCGGGGCATCCAGGGTGACATCCGCATCCAGAAACAGCAGCCATGTGCCCGTTGTCTTTCGGGCGCCGGTCCAGCATGCGCGCGATTTTCCGATCCAGTCCGGCCCGAGATCCTCGGACCGGAGCACGCAAAATCCGCGTTCCTCCGCGACTTGGGCGGTGCGGTCGGTGGAGCTGTCGTCCACGACGAGAATTTCCAGCGGTGACGGCTGCTGGCGGGACAGAGAATCGAGCAGAAAGGGCAGCCGATCCTGCTCGTTGTACGCGGGAATCACGACCGAAAGAAGCCGCAGGTCCTCTGCCGCGGCCTCGGAGACCGGCTGGTGCCTCTCCCGGATCCGCGGGAATGCGGGTACCCGCCATAGCATCAAAAGGCCTGACAAGAGACCGATTCAAATATAAAGGGGATGCAGCAAAAAACCCCCGGCGAAATCGGCGGGAGACATCAATCCGAAAGCCATTGGCGCTCGAGAAGGGCTTTGCCGTGACCGCGGTACCGTTCCGGATGCTCGAGACGGTCGCGGGTTTCCCGGACAATGTGATCCGCGGCGGCCGCGAGAGTCTTGGCACCGTATGCGGCGGTCGCGTCCTGAGGCGGCACCCGGCCGATCACGCCGGTGAGCGGGGCACCCCGGGGCGGGAGTGCGGACAGGTCGACGGTTTCGGGGGCGATCGCCAGCATGTGGGAAGTCTCCCAGTTGGCGGCGTGGTCGCCCGCGTCGGGATAGATGTCGTTGACGGTGAGATAGTCGACGACCGCCCAGGGCAGCAGCCGGTCGGGGCGCTTCATCACGCGCTGCATGTACTGCAATACCGCAGCGCGGCAGTGATCGATCAGGGGGTAGTGGCCGGCGACCAGCACGCCCACCCTAAATCCCAGGGTGTCGGCTTCGGCGAGGATGTGGAGCAGCAAATGGTTGTAGGCCAGGGTCTGCTCGGTCGCGGTAAAGGGGAAAAAGTCCGGTGTAAACCGGTCCGGCTCCAGTCCCATCGCGGCCGCGATGGCTTCGTGGTCGTCCGCGTTGGCCTCCATCAGTCCTTCGAGCCGGTTTTCACCATAGTACAGCGGCGGAAATACAATTCCGCCGCCCTGTTCTGCGCAGCGAATGGCGAGCGCTTCCGCCTGGAGTGTGTCCGCTCCCACCGGGTTGTGGAGCCCGTGCCACTCGAGATTCCCGATGGGAATATAGGCCACCGGACAGGCTTCGCGGCGCGCGATGATTTGGGCGGGACGGAGATAGGCATACCGGACTTCCATGGGTTCCTCCTGCGTGCATGGAGGGCGTGGGTCCCGTCAGGTTTCGAACCCTTCCGCCATGCGTGCGGCCTGGATCGCCTCTTTGACCATCATGTCTTTGACCTTCATCAGGCGCACCAGGTTGCCGCGCTCGTTTTCGTCCAGCTTCATCGTGATGCCGCGGATGGCGGCGGTGAGCTGCGGGATCAGAATGTATTCCAGCGAATTGACCCGGCGGCGTGTGCGCTCGATTTCGTCCGACAGGAGCTGCGCCGCCTTTTCGTTTTCCGCGAGGCTGAGCATGATCGGGTAGGCCTCGTACAGCGCGCTCATCGCGGCGTCCAGCTCTCCGGAGGTCCCGGCCATCCCGTAAGGCGGGATCGTCATGTGGCCTTCTTCCTCGGGGGGCTGCTCAAACGTGGAGACCTCGACGCTCATGAGGTTGACGACTTCGACCGCGATTTCCAGCCGGGGTTTGGCGAGCATCAGCGCCTGTTCCACCCGCTCCCGCCGGAGGATCGCCCGCGCCAGCACGAACTCTTTGTAGGCGGCGGTGAGCAGCTCCTCCATGCGTTCGCGCTTGCTTTTGTTCTCCCGCACGATGTGCAGGAAGCGCTTCATCAGCTCGTCGCGTTTGTCCTTGAGGAGTTTGTGCCCGCGGCGCGCCGTCACCAGCCGTCGTTTGAGACGGATCAGCTCCATGCGAGTCGGGTTGACCCGGATCTCAGCCATGACGGTTCTCGTCCTTTCTCTCGACGTAGTACTGGTCGATCAGCTCGTCGCGGATGCGCTTGAGCTCGTTGCGCGGGAGCATCGACAGCAGACGCCAGCCGTTCGAGAGGGTTTCTTCGATCGAGCGGTCGGTGTCGAATCCCTGCGAGACGTACTCCGATTCAAACGCGTCGGAGAAACGCGCGTAGATGCGGTCAACTTCGGACAGCGCGGCCTCACCGAGGATCTGGGACAGCTCCTTGGCGTCCTTGCCGCGCGCGTAAGCCGCAAACAACTGGTTCATGGTCGGCGCGTGGTCGGCGCGGGTCTTGCCCTTGCCGATGCCCTTGTCCTTGAGCCGCGACAGCGAGGGAAGCACGTCGATCGGGGGGCGCACGCCTTTGCGCAGGAGTTCACGGGACAGGATGATCTGCCCTTCCGTGATGTAGCCGGTCAAGTCCGGGATCGGATGGGTCTTGTCGTCTTCCGGCATCGTCAGGATCGGGATCAGCGTGATCGACCCCTCCTTGCCCCGCTGCCTGCCGGCGCGCTCGTACAGTGTCGCCAGGTCGGTGTAGAGGTAGCCCGGATATCCGCGGCGGCCGGGGACTTCCTTGCGGGCGGCGGACACCTCGCGCAAGGCTTCGGCATAGTAGGTGATGTCGGTCAGGATGACCAGCACGTGCATGTCTTTTTCAAACGCCAGGTACTCGGCCGCGGTCAGCGCCATACGAGGGGTCGCGATCCGCTCGACCGCGGGGTCGTTGGCGAGGTTCATGAACAGCACGGCGCGGTCGATGGCGCCGGTCCGGCGGAAGTCCTCGACAAAAAAGTCCGCTTCCTCAAAGGTGATGCCCATCGCGGCAAACACGACCGCAAACTTGGCCGATGCCTGCTGCGGGTCGGCGGCCTCGCCCACCGGGGGGCGAACCTTGGCCTGGCGGGCGATCTGGGCGGCCAGCTGCGCGTGGGGCAGGCCGGAGCCGGAGAAGATCGGGAGCTTCTGCCCGCGGACCAGCGTATTGAGTCCGTCGATGGCTGAAACCCCGGTCTGGATGAATTCGGAAGGGTAGTTGCGGGCGGCCGGGTTCATCGGGAGTCCGTTGATGTCCATGCGGAGGTCCGCGATGATCGGGGGGCCGCCGTCCGCGGGTTGTCCCATGC
>JAAYKS010000330.1 GCA_012522285.1 Clostridiaceae bacterium
AAACAGCTCATCCTTGAACATCCGAGGCGTGATTTCATCTCCCCACCAGCTCTCATCCGCAATGGTGCCGTCAAGGCAAAGGGTGCGGACACCCGATTCCTCATCATTGTCCCAGTTCCAGAAGTGTGTTTTGTCACGCGCCCTGACGGGGACTTTTCCTGGGCTTTGCGCCCGATTTGTTTTGTCCATCTGAGGCTTCCTCCGTTTCTGTTGTAGTTATATTTGCAAATGCACCGGCATCTTGCAATTTGGTCATCGCGCCGTTAATCAAGTAAAGATCACCGCCGAGCTCCTCCGGTATTCGGTCGAAGTTTTCAAGCTGTCTAATATCGTTGGCAGACATCCAACCATTCTGCCGCGCCGTAGCGTAGCCTGTCATGCGGCTCTGATAATCGCCGCGAAGCAGTCCGTCAACATTGAATTTGGTAAATACATCGCGTTTTTCACTTTCGAGAAGGAGCGATTTGTTCATCGCCTGTTCCCAGCGGATGACCCACGGGTCGAGTGTATATTTCACAAACTCCAGTGACTGCTGCTCGATGTTGGAAAAGCTTGATTTTTCAAGGTCAGCGAGCATATGCGGCGGCACTCGGAAGATACGGGCGATTTCGTTGATCTGAAATTTCCGTGTCTCCAAAAATTGCGCCTGTTCGGGCGATATGGCGATGGGTGTATATTTGAGACCTTCCTCAAGCACGGCGATTTTATTGCTGTTGGCACTGCCTCCAAAAGTGGATTGCCAGCTTTCTCTGATACGCTCCGGGTCTTTCAATGTGCCGGGGTGTTCGAGAACACCGCCTGGTGCGGCACCGTTGGCGAAGAATTTCGCACCATATTCCTCTGCGGCAATGGCAAGCCCCACAGCATTTTTAGCCATTGCAATGGGCGAATAGCCGACCAGCCCGTCAAAGCCCAAGCCGAGAATGTGCAGCACATCGCTGGGTGCGAGGATCAAATCGTGAGGTTTATTCTTGCTGACTTCCGGGGCATCGTCACTGCTTTTTCTGTAACGATAATACAGCCGTCCCTGTGAATCCCGGTCAACCGTCATGCGGTCGGGCATGAGAGGATACAGCGCCACAACATCGCCACGGGCATTGCGGATAATCTGCGCATAGGCGTTACCCGTCAGCAGCAAATGGTTCATCATGGTTTCGCGAAAAACAAACGACGTCATCTCTGGGTTTGGCTCGTCGTGCAGCACACGCCACAGCGGATGGTCGAGATATTTGTCCTTGCTGCCATCGTCGCCGTATTTATATACAAACAGCGGCAGGCCTGCAATTGCTTCCGAAAGGATACGGACGCAGGAATAAACGGCGGTCATCTGCATGGCTGTTTTTTCATTGACAACCTTGCCGGAGGACGAGCCGCCCCATAAAAAGCTGGTGCCCCCACCAAGATTTTTAGGCTTGTCGCGGGCTTTGAATATTCCTTTAAAGATGTTCATAGGCAATTACCTCCAATTAAAAAACGAGCAAACCGCGTGTGTCGTACACGCTTTCGCCCGTTTCGTTTCCGCACCGAATTGCACGGTCGAGTGCCATGATGGTGGCGACTGCACCGTCGATTTTCTCGGTGGATTTTTCCTTATCCGCTTTGATGTTTCCGGCAGGGTCGGTGCGGATGAAGATGTTATCCAGCATCCAGCGCAGTACCGGGTGGCCGCCGTGGGCAATTTTTTCCTCAAGCGTAAGCTTCATCAGTTCTTTGGTAGGCGGCGACATATCCTTAAAACCCTGACCAAAAGGAATGACGGTGAAACCCATGCCTTCGAGGTTTTGTACCATCTGAACAGCCCCCCAGCGGTCAAAGGCGATTTCACGGATGTTATATTTAGTTCCGAGCTCCTCGATAAAGGCTTCTATAAATCCGTAATGCACCACATTGCCTTCGGTGGTTTGAATAAAGCCCTGTTTTTTCCACACATCATAATTCACATGGTCACGCCGAACACGCAAATCGATGTTGTCCTCCGGTATCCAGAAATACGGCAGAACGCAGTATTTATCATCCTCGTCGGCAGGAGGAAACACCAGCACAAATGCCGTGATGTCGGTACTACTCGACAGGTCAAGCCCTCCATAACAGACACGGCCTTCAAGCGACTTTTCATCCACGGGGAACGCACAGGCATCCCATTTATCCATAGGCATCCAGCGTACAGACTGTTTTACCCACTGGTTCAGCCGAAGCTGCCGGAAGCTGTTCTCCTCGGCGGGGTTTTGCTTTGCCGATTCAAACGCTGCTCTGACTTTATCCATGCCGACCGTAATACCGAGAGAGGGATTCGCTTTCTTCCACACCTTGGGGTCAGTCCAGTCATCCTCCTGCGCCGCGCCGTATATGACGGGATAGAAGGTGGGGTCGTTCTTTCTACCGTCGATAATATCCAGTGCCTTCTGGTGAACCTCCCAGCAGATGCTGTTTTGGTTATCCCCGGCGGTGGTTATCAAAAAATACAGCGGCTGCATTCGAGCGTCACCCGAACCTTTTGTCATAACGTCGAAGAGCTTTCTATTCGGTTGGGTATGAAGCTCGTCAAACACCACACCATGAGTGTTGAAACCGTGCTTGTTACCGACATCGGCGGACAGCACCTGATAGATGCTCCCGGTCGGCTGATAGATGAGCCTTTTTGTTGCATCCAGTATTTTGACACGCTTGGAGAGCGCTGGGCACATTCGCACCATATCCGCCGCCACATTGAAAACGATAGATGCCTGATTTCGGTCAGCGGCGCAGCCGTAGACCTCGGCGCGTTCCTCATTGTCGCCACAGGTGAGCAAAAGAGCTATGGCTGCCGCAAGCTCACTTTTACCCATCTTCTTCGGGATTTCCACATAGGCGGTGTTGAACTGCCGGTAGCCGTTGGGTTTCAGAGTACCGAACACGTCGCGGATAATTTGCTCCTGCCAATCAATCAGATGGAATGGATTTCC
>JAAYKS010000331.1 GCA_012522285.1 Clostridiaceae bacterium
CCGAGAGGAAATGAATACGGAGGTATAAACATGGCTATCAAGGTTGGCATCAATGGCTTTGGCCGCATCGGCCGCATGGTGTTCCAGGCGATCTGCGATCAGGGATTGCTCGGGAAAGAAATCGACGTCGTCGCCGTCGCCGATGTCTCGACGGACGCGGACTATTTCGCGTACCAGATCCGCTACGACTCCACCCAGGGCAAGTTCAAGCACGAGGTCACCACGGAAAAAAGCGCCGCGGATCTTGCGGAACCCGACACCCTGGTGATCAACGGTAAAGACAAAGTCAAATGCATCATGGCCGCCCGCAATCCGGCCGACCTCCCCTGGAAAGCCCTCGGTGTCGATTACGTGATTGAGTCCACCGGCTTGTTCACCGAGCTTGACAAGGCCAGCGGCCATCTGCAAGCCGGCGCGAAAAAAGTCATCATCTCTGCTCCTGCCAAGGGCGGCGTCAAGACGCTGGTCATGGGCGTCAACGAGAACGACTACGACACCGACAAACACAATGTCGTGTCCAACGCATCCTGCACGACCAACTGTCTTGCTCCGCTGGTTCACGTTATTCTCAAAGAAGGCATCGGCATCGAGACCGGCCTGATGACCACGATCCATTCCTATACCGCCACCCAGAAAACCGTTGACGGTCCCTCCAAGAAGGACTGGCGCGGCGGCCGCGCGGCGGCGATCAACATTATCCCCTCGACCACCGGTGCCGCCAAGGCCGTCGGAGAAGTGCTGCCCGTGACCAAAGGCAAACTGACCGGCATGTCCTTCCGCGTCCCCACCCCGACCGTCTCCGTGGTCGACCTGACCTTCCGTGCGGAGCGCGACACCTCCATCGAAGAGATCGACACCAAGCTCAAGGAAGCCTCCAAGACCTATCTGAAGGGCTATCTGGGCTATACGGACGAAGAGCTGGTCTCCACCGACTTCATCCATGACAACCGTTCCTCGATCTATGACTCGCTGGCCACCCTGCAGAACAACCTGCCGGGCGAGAAGCGCTTCTTCAAGGTCGTGTCCTGGTATGACAACGAGTGGGGCTATTCCAACCGCACCGTCGACTTGCTCCGCTTCATGGCGAAAAAAGACGGCGCGCTCTGATCGCACCCGGCTCTCGCCTGAACTGACATGTCCCTTTATCCCCGCTCCGGCTCTGCGCCGGGGCGGGGTTTTCATTTGCGTCTGCCGGGGGTGTATGATGAAAACATACACATCGGGATGGAGGGAGAAGGTCCCATGCGGCAGTTGTTGTTGATCGACGATGATGATGCGATCCGCGAGATCACGACGCGGTATCTCAAGCGCGCCGGATTCGAGGTGGTCGGTGCGGCGGATGCCGCCGAGGCAGCCTCCCAGCTCAAGACGAGATTTTTCGATCTGGCCATCGTGGACATCATGCTGCCCGACGGCAACGGTTTGGACATCGCGCGCAAGGCGATTTCCGACTTCGGGTTGCCGGTGATCATGATGACCGCCCTCGGAGGCATCGGTGAAAAATCCGCGGCGTTCCGTCTCGGGTCGGACGACTATATCGTCAAACCGTTCGACCCCAATGAATTGGTCCTACGGGTGGAAGCCGTCCTCAAACGGGTTGCGGAATCAGCGGA
>JAAYKS010000332.1 GCA_012522285.1 Clostridiaceae bacterium
CTGTTGCATGACGCACGCTCCCAATAAAGATTCACACCCGCCATACTGGCCGGAGGTTGAAACCATTTTGCACCAGAAGCGGCCGTCGGCGCAACGCTCGCACTGCACACATCGAGATCGGGGCGGACGGATTCTATCCCCGTGCCGGTCTGACGTCCACCTCCATTGAGACGTCCCGTTGTGCCGGATCCAGGTCGCGTTCCGCGTCCAGATCCAGGAGCGGCCTCCCCGTCCGTCCGAAGTGCACCCGTCGCATTCCGGTGCTGCGCAGGTATCGCTGCCGCGTTACCCCGCCATGGTAGAGCAGCATCGTGTCCCCGCTTTTATCGACAAAAAAAGAGTTGTGACCAGGCCCGTAGATGCCGGGAACGGAGAAGTACGTCAGAGCCGGCGCGCTGGCTTTGCGCCAGTTTCCGATGTCCAGCAGATCCGCCCCCAAGTCAGCGGTCAGCCACCCGACCGCATAAGAGTACGCGCTCGCCGAACCGGCGGAGTAAGCCAGCCAGACTTTTCCGTTGCGCACCAGCGGATAGGGTCCTTCATTGTTGATGGTCCGCTCGATGTTTTCCCATCCGAACAGAGGACGGGATAGCAGCACCGGATCGCTCGTCAGGATCCACGGACGCGCCGGGTCGGTCGTCGCGATGTACAGCATCGACCCGGTATCGAGCGGTGTCGTGAAATGCTCCCGCGCGGACCAGATCAGATAGGAGGCGCGCGGAGACTCGAGGTAGGTCATATCCAGAGTGATGCCCGATGTGCCGAGCGAGCTGCCGTCCGCCCGCCGGACGGGCACGGGGTCTTCCCAGGATGCCGGATCTATAAGATCCCCGCCGGGTTTAAGCCGCATCATCTGGCATTGCGGTTGCGGAATCCGGTCATCCACGGCACTGACCGCGAACAGGATGTACAGGCAGCCGCCGATTTCGTGGAACTCCGGCGCCCAGAAGTACCGGACCAGTCCGCGCCGCTCGTCGACCGGCAGGATCTCCCGCATCGGATTTTCCGGATCAAACAACCCCTCGAATGTGTCCGAATCGCAGGCGTACAGCCCGTGCGTGTCCGTGTTGTCATTGGTCGCGATGAAATAATAGCGTCCCTCGCGGAGCAGAACGACCGGATCCGCGAACCCGGGCCGCACGGGAAACGCCTGCATCACCGTCCGGATGCGCCCCCTGACGCGGCAGGTGCCCGGCTTGTCCCATGACAGAGCGGCCAGATCCCACTCGACGTCCCGCAGGGCGGCCGATCCATCGGAATACAACAGCTCTGCCCGGACGCGCTCGACGTCTGCCGCACACCCGGCAACCACCGTCTCCGGCAATCGCACACCGACCTGCCGGACCTGGGTCCATCGGGTGTGAAACGCTTCCCGCTCCTCCGGTGTGATCGCCAACGCGTTGCCCGGCACTGCGCCCTCGATGTCACACGGTGCCGACGGGAGAGAGATTGGTTCGCTCCGTTCGGCTGGCGAGGCCTGCGCGTCCAGACGCTGGAGGAAGTTGTGATAAAACCGTCCCTCCCGGTCGCTCCAGCGGATCCGGTACGTTTTTGCCTCGGCGTCGTATTCGATCCCGACCGACGAAACCGCGGCATCCGCATGCAGGTCGATTTGTATTGCAGGAGAAAAATTCCCGTCGGTCTCCAGTGTCCAGATCAGAATGTTACCGTGGAGGACGGCATCGTCCGACCCGTCCGTCCTGACCTGGACCGCGGCCACCCCGACACCCCCCTCCGCAGTGCGGAACAGGTACGGTTTGACAGCGCTTACGGGGATGATGGTGTTGTCCGCCGAGATCCGCGCCTCCGCGAACAGGATGCCGTAGTTTCGGTTGAGGCAGGCAGACGCGCCCTCCTGTCCGCCGAGCGCAAAGTGGATGCTGTAGGCCAGGTCCGGCGCATATTCCTCCGGAACCGGCACCCGGGTATAGGCCAGTAGCCGGTCTGTATCTCGATCCATGGTCATTCCTCCCGCGTCGGTTTCATCCTAATAGGGGCAGGACGGCGGTTTGCGTTTGGCACGCAGGCCGCCGTCCTGTTTTGTCAGTCGTTGCTTGTGATCCGATGCCGGATCAAACCAGTTTTTTGAACCGGAACACGTTCCAGGACAGCTTCTTGACCGTGGTGTCCACTTTGCCGTCCCGGCAGACCGCCGACGTCGAGACGGACGGAGCGATCGCGTCCGGGGTCTCGAGGGTGTTGGCAGCTTCCGGATCGTCCGAGAAGAGCTGGATCTGTTCCACGAACCGGTAACCGGCAAACCCGCTTACATCCAGTTCGAGCGCGGTGTCCTGTTCCCAGTTGCGGTTGATCACGAACACATTGAGATCGCCGGTGGACTCTTCGAGCGCTGCAGCGGTTTCGATGTAGGGGAGCCCCTCCATCGTGTCGTACTGCCGGAAATTGTCGATGGCGTATCCGGGCACGTCAAAGGTATCGCACTCCACGGAACCTTTCAGAGCCACCCCTTGTCCGAGCTGAATCAGCTGGGTGTAGGGGATGCGGGTCGCGGCGTGCCAGACGTTCTCGCGGTCGGTCGCGGCCAGCGCGCCCAGGCCGCCGGTCATGCATCCGATCTTGACACGGTCCGCACGGTTGATCATGGTCAACATGGTCGAGGCCATGGTGATCGCCTGGAGCATCTGACTGCCGCGCGCGCGCATCCGCCGGGTTTCCCAGTTGTCCGGATCGTGACGGACATAGTGCTTGTCCGGATTCAGCAGGTCGAACACGAAGCCGTTGGGATTCTCGCCGTTCCCGTACCGGAACTCTTTTTTAGGCATCATCATGCTGCCGTACTCGTCCAGCGAAAGCATCATCTGCTTGCGGGAACGCTGTTTGGTCTGGATGAAATCGCACAGCGCGATCTCGGTGTCGATGTATTTCGCGAACGTTTCCGAGCCGCCGAGCAGTGCGGCCATGTCGCCGAGCGGCGCGGGATGGTAATGGTGCAGCGAAATGTAGTCGACCGACTCGTAGCACTGTTCCAGGACTTCCTGGTCCCAACGCGGATAGACGGTGCCAAACGGAGAGGAGGACACCGCGGCGACGGTTTCAATACCCGGGGATGCCCATTTCATCGCTTTGGACACCTCGTGCGTCTTCACGCCCAGACCGCGCGGATCTTTTTCCCAGCTCCCGACCTGCCACGGGCCGTCCGGTTCGTTCCCGATGTACCAGATCTTTACGGCGTAGGGTTTTTCGTGACCGTACTGCTTGCGCAGATCCGACCAGTACGTGCCGCCTTCGTGGTTGGTGTACTCCGCCATGTAGATCGCGTCGTTGATGTCGCCGGTCCCGAGATTGATCGTGTACATCGGTTCGAACCCGACGCGCTCGGCCCACTGCAGATACTCGTCATGCCCGACTTCGTTGGTGTAGTACTGGAACCATGCGAGATCCAGGTGCTGCTTGCGTTTGTCACGGGGACCGATGGAGTCCTTCCAGTCCCAGCCGGACACGAAGTTGCCGCCCGGGAGCCGCACGGCGGGCAGCCCGGAGGACTTGAGCGAGTCGATGTAGTCCCGCCGGAACCCGAGATCGTCCGCGGTGGGATGTTTGGGATTGTACATGCTGCCGTTGACCATCGAGCCGATCGGCTCGAGGAACGCACCGTACAGCCGCGGCGAGATGTCGCCGACCTTGTACGCGGGATGGAATGTGACTTTTGCTTTTTTGCCCATGATTACCCTCCATTTTTTTAATCGCTACTTATAAGTTTATCCGATTACGGATTGGAAATCGATCTCAATCTTCGCGGTTTCGCCTGCGGACAGGACGATTTTCACATGGTCGCCGACGACCGCCACCGCAGACCCGTTCACACGGAATGCCGCGATCGGGCGGCGGCAACGCAGCGTCAGTGTCTGGTCGCGGTTCGAGGTGATTGACGCAAGGACCCCGCGGACGTCCCACTCCATATGCTCGAGTTTTGCCCAAGTGTACAACCAGACTCCCTCGATACCACCGCGCCCGAGAGAGGCGGGCATCGCGGGCAGCAATTCGACGGTGCCTGGTGCGGAATACACGCACATTTCGATCAGGATGGCGGGCATCGCCCCCTGCAGGTCCGGAAAGTGCACCCGATAAGGATAGTGTGTCGTGTGGAGTGAGCGCGTCACAAACCCCTGGTTCATCAGCTGATACAGGTTCTGGACGGTCTCAGGAAGATCCTTGAGCCGGATGGCGGTCAACAGACGGTGGATGATCCCGTGCGCGGAGTCGTCTTGCTGCGCACGCTTGCGGTTGGACACGAGGATGGCCCGGGCGAGAGCCGGCTCGTCTTCCCAGGTGACCCGACGGCCCGGCCACACGTCATAGTGATGCGAAACGTGCCGGTGGTCGTAGTTCTCCCCGACGGAAGGCCAGGCCCACTCCTTGAGCCCGCCCTCCTCGTCCAGCAGGAGCCGCGGCAACGATTCCCGCTGCGCCTGCCAGTGCGGCAGTTGCTCCTCCTCGATGCCGAGCGTACGGCAGGCCTCGCAGAGGTTGTCGAGTACCTCGCCGCAGATCATGATGTCCATCACCGAGTTGATGCTCGCCGCATAGGTCCCGTGCGGGGTCGTAAAGTGCGGAGTCGGATTTTCGGGAGAGAACGAGGGGTAGAAGATCACCCGGCCGTCCGGGCCGCGGTCGCATGCGTAATCTTCAAAAAACAATGCGATCTCGCGCAGTGCGGGAACCACGCGGTCGCGCAGAAAATCCCGGTCGCCTGTGACCAGCCAGTATCCCCAGAGCTCGTTGTAAATCCAGCCGAGACAGCCGGTCCAGCAATAATGCGGATAGGTCTTGGAAAAGTGGTAAAACAACCCCGAGTCGTAGTCGCAATGAACGGTGGCCAACAGCCCGCGCGCGCCGAACAGGCGGCGCGCATTGGTCCGGAAGTCCTCAAATTTGGTTTCGTAGTACCGGAAATACACGTCCATTTCGTCGAACAGCCCGGTGTTGTTGCCCGCACAGACCTGCAGATTGGTGTTGATGTTGTGCTGGCCAAACATCGGGGGGATGGCACCGGTGTCGATGATCTGATAAAAGCGGCCCATATCGTAGAGTTTTTCCAGCAGGGTTCCGTCGAACTCCACGTCGGAGTGGGTACGATGCAGCAGCTCCTCGGCGGAGAGCGCACCATCGGCCGGATCGCCCAGACGGATACGGGAGAGATCCATGCGGGCTCCGAGATGTGCGCGATTGCCGACAAGCAGCGCTTCGTAGTCCGGGTCGAGCGAGAACACCTCCCGAACGACCGGATCTCCGCAGGCGAATGTGAAATCACTTTCAAACTTGACTGTCTTCACCAGGAGCAGCAGGGACTCCGCACCGGCGATCCGGACGCCTTCCCCGGTGCGCTCCGCAGTGCCTCCCTCCCGGATCAGGCGCATGACGGATACATATCCTTTTTGCCCGTAGTCCGGGCAATACGCCCACCGGAGGGCGATCCGGTCCTCGGCCGTCTCCAGCTCATGCGAGCACAACTCGGGAGCCACAAGCCCGCCCCGCCCGCCGATCGCGGGACCGGGAAGACGGACCGACAAGTCCGCGTCCAGGGCACCGCGGGGGGCGGTCAGCCGCACGACGGCGACGTCTCCCCGGTATGCGACGAACGTTTCGCGCGAAAAGGTGCCCAAGTCGTTTTCCCACTGGACTGTGACTTGTCCGGTCGACAGGTCCAACCAGCGCAGGTACTCCCGGGTCTCGCCAGCCTCCGTCTGGCGGATCCCCAGTCGGAAGGCGGGGTGGAGCCGTCCCGCGGTCGGCGGCATGATCCCGGACGGCCCTGTGGACAAGAGTCCGGCGACGCCGGAAGCGAGCTGTACCTCTTCCACCTTCTCGGCCGCTTCGGTGAATCGGCCTTCGCGCAGGAGGCTGCGGATCTCGGGCAGCACGCCGGTCAGATCGGGAGGTTCGGGCGCCCGGAGCCATTTGGGTTCATAGAGAGCTTCATGGGTAAACACGAGTGTCTCGTCGTATGGGTCGCCCGGGATCTCCACCCGCTGGACACCGTCGCCGGTCCAGAACGCGTGCTCGGGAGCGTCTCCGGGAACCAGGCTGCACACATTGCGCTCGGGCAGAAGTCTTTGCCGATGTGCAAGCGGCATGGCGCTGTATCGGAAGGGGTGTGCCAGCAAGGAATCGGCGAAACGTGTCATCGGATGTTTGCCTCCCCGGGTTTTCTTCCATGATAGCACGAACAGCTAAAACGACATAGCAACCAGGCATGCAAAAAAAACAGGAGCTCTGTGCTCCCGCTCTTCCGCTCGTGATGTTGGCGCAGATGATTCTGCTAGTCCGGAGCGTCGGCCGGGAGTTCCACAGTGAATGTCGTTCCGCTGCCCATTTCGCTCTCCACCGTGATGGAGCCCCCCGCGAGTTCGACGATCCGGCGCGCGATGACCAGTCCAAGCCCGCTTCCCGCGCTGCTTCGCGCACGATCCGCCTGATAGAAGCGGTCGAAAATCCGGGTGAGATCTTCCGGAGCGATGCCAACCCCTTCGTCTCGCACACGCACCCGCACGCCACCGGGCGGCACACTTTCGAGCGAGACCTCCACCACACCTCCGGCAGGTGAGAACTGTATGGCGTTTTGGATGAGATTGAGCCAGACCTGCCAGAGAAGGTCCCGGGGACCCGCGTGTCGCAAAGTCGGCAGAGAAAGTTCGAACCGGATGTCCTTTTTTGACCAGACCGGCTCGATCGACAAGATCACCTTGCGGATCTGTTCGTCCAGAGCGTACTCGGTGTACGCGTCCCGGATCCCCCGGCTGTCCAGCTCCGATAACCGCAGCAGGTTGGAGGACAGACGGATCAGCCGGTCGCTCTCCGTGGCGATGATGTCGCAGTATTCCCGCCTCTGCTCTGGATCCATTTCCTCGTCCCGCAGCAAGGTCGCAAATCCCCGGATCGAAGTGGCCGGCGTGCGGAATTCGTGGGATACATCCGATACAAAGTCACGGCGCAGCGTGTCCATGCTGCCGAGGTCGCGCACCATCGCGTTGAAGTCCTGCGTCAGCTGTGCGAGTTCGTCACTGCCTCGTACCCGGACAGACACGCCAAAATCCCCTTTGGCCACCCGGTTGGCCGCTCCGGACAACACCCGGATCGGCTGGACGGTACGGCGAACCACCAGCAGGATGAGAACCGTACCCAGGCAGGCGATCGAAAAGAAACACAAAGCGATCAGTCCCCTTGGATGCAGCTCGCCGTTCGAAAACAGAGGTCGATCGACCGGAAGCCGGTCCAGCAGCCGTTGATTGGTCATGACGCGGAACACCACACCGAGCGCGAGGGTATTGAGCAGCCACCAGACACCCAGAAACACCACAGCAAACCGAAAATAAATCGAATGAAACAGGCGCCTACCCACGCGATATTCCTTTTTCATACGGTTTTCTCCACCTTGTATCCCAGCCCGCGGACCGTCACGATTTGAAAAGCGTCCAGGTGCCCGAACCGATCCCGCAACCTTTTGATGTGGACGTCGACGGTTCGTTCGTCCGATTCGGAATCAAACCCCCAGATTTCCTCCATGAGATCAAACCGGGTGAAGATACGACCCGGCTGGGACAGCAGCTTGAAAAGCAGGTAGAATTCCTTCTGGGGCAACGTCACGGTTTCCTCGGGTGTCGACACGGTCAGAGCGTCATAATCGAGCACCACATTTCCGGCGACAATGCGCCGCTCCGCGCTGATCCGGGCGCGGCGGAGCAATGCCTCGATCCGGAGCAGCATCTCCTCGAAATCGATCGGTTTGACCATATAGTCGTCGGTTCCCGCGCGAAACCCCTGCACCTTGTCCTCGATCCGCTCCTTGGCGGTCACCATGAGGATTGGGAAGGTGTAGCCGGCGTCACGCAGGTCGCGGGTCAAGGTGTACCCGTCCATGCGGGGCATCATGATGTCCGCGATCATCAGATCGATGTGCCGTTCACCGAGCACCCGCATCGCATCCACCCCGTCGGACGCTCCGACCACGCGGTACCCCGCGCGGACCAGGTATGCCTCGATGAGTTTACGGATACTGTCGTTGTCGTCCACGACCAGAATGTCAAACATGCGGCAGACTCCTTTCGGACCGGGTCACTCGGAACGCAACGCGGCGACGGGATCCATGCGGGCGGCCATGCGGGCCGGAATCGTGCCCGCGATTACGGTCAGGAGCATACTGCCCGCGACCAGCAGCACCGACATGTACGGGGTCATCCGCACAATGCCCTCGATGCCCGACATCCGGGCGACGATCGCGTCAATCGGGATCGACAGCAGGAACGAGGAAGCGATGCCCAGCACGCCCGCCGCCAGACCGATGATCAATGTTTCGGCATCAAACAGACGTGTGATGTCGCGTTTGCGGGCCCCTACGCTCCGGAGCACCCCGATTTCGCGGGTACGCTCGATCACTGACACGTAGGTGATGATGCCGATCATGATCGTCGAGACCACCAGAGAGATGGCGGCAAAACCGACCAGCACCGTTGTCACGGTGTCGAGCAAAGAGGAGATCATGTCGGTCACCATCTCGGACAGGTCGGTATACAGGACCTGATCCGCCGTGTCTTTGTCGTCATTATACGCGTCCAGGTATTCCTTGATCGCGTCTTTGCTGTCAAAGTCCGCGGGATAAATCTGGATGCCAACCGGCCGGTTGACCGCGCCAAGTGCCAGCAACCGGGCGTCCCGTACCCGATCGTCCGCAAACGGCGCGCCGGTGAGGACGTCAACCGGAGAGTCCAGCTGTGCCGCGGCGATCGCCGAGTTTTCCGCATCCAAGGCCACACGCTCGGAAAGCGCGGTGGTATAGATGATGCCGGGGGAAAAGTACTCGCTCGCGGCATCCTCGCGGATGCGCAGCACGCCGGTCACCGTCAGGGGGGTCCCCGTATCGGACGCAAAGAGAGCGTCGTACTCCGCGGTGGAAACAGGGAGGAACGCGCCGTCGCGCTCGACATAAAACGCGTCGTTCGGGATTGCCTTGAGCGGCGTCGTTCCGAGCAGGGTATGCACGGTATAGGTGTCTGCCGGTTCCATCATACCAAGCTTGCGAAACAGAGCCTCGTCCATCCGGTTGTACTTGTCCACGACGATGGCGATTTCACCCTCGGTTTCGGGAAGCCGGCTGTTTTCACCGACCAGCTCGTACAGGGAAAGCACGAAGTCCGGGTTGTCCGGCATTTCCTGCCAATATGTGTTGCCGGTCCCCTGGAGACTCTCCATGGGTGTGGTCCGTCCGACGTCGAACCGGAGCACCGTGTCCTCCGCCCGCGCCAGCAAATTGAAGTCCACTCCGCGCGTGTAGGCGATCGTACTGGCCACCCCACCCAGCGATGCCTCCATCTGCCCGACGTATTCCAGGTACTCGTCGGTGATCCGATTGGTGTGCGTAGTGCGATTTTGCGCGGAGTCATATCGATACACCGCATCCCCTTCGGGGTATTCCACGTATCCATCGGTGTCTCCGCGTCCTCCTCCCAGAGGGCCGCGCTCGCGGAGATCCACATTCTGTACCGCCGGGTTGACGGAGATCGGGAAACCGGACAGCGCTTCCGTCTGCAGGTCGTCCATGTAGGCACCCAGCCCGCCCGACAACGCAAGCACCAATGCCACGCCCGCGATGCCGATGCTCCCGGCAATCGAGGTCAGAATCGTCCGTCCCCTCTTGGTCATGAGGTTTCGAAACGACAAGCCGGCTGCAGCGGACAGCGACATCGACGTCTTGGCACGCTTTTGCGCGCGCTGTGCAAGAACGCCCGTTGCGGGCTCGGATGCCTTGCCACTGGAAGTTGAATCCTCCGCCGAACCGATCGACCGGGTGTCCGACACGACCTCCCCGTCCAGCAGACGAACAATCCGATCGCTGTAACGTTCCGCCAGTTCCGCGTTGTGTGTGACCATCAAGACCAGCCGGGTGCGCGAAACCTCCTTGAGGATTTCCAGCACTTGCTCGCTGGTGTGCGAGTCGAGCGCGCCGGTCGGCTCGTCCGCCAGCAGAATGTCTGGATCGTTGACCAGGGCGCGGGCGATCGCAACCCGTTGCATCTGCCCGCCTGACAGCTGGTTGGGCTTTTTTCGGACCTGATCGCTCAGCCCGACCGACTCCAGTGCGCGATGTGCCCGGCGGCGGCGCTCTGCCGGTGCCACCCCCGCGAGAGTCAGAGAAATCTCGACGTTTTGCAACACCGACTGATGAGCGATGAGGTTGTAGTTCTGAAACACGAAACCGACCGACCGGTTGCGGTAGGCGTCCCAATCGCTGTCGTTCCAGGCTTTGGTGGACTGACCGTTGATGACCAGGTCGCCATCGTCGTAACGGTCCAACCCTCCGACGACGTTCAACAGGGTGGTTTTGCCGCACCCCGAAGGGCCGAGCACAGATACAAATTCATTCTTCCGGAACGCGATCGACACCTGCCGAAGTGCAGGGATCCGCTGTTCGCCGATCCGATAGGTCTTTGTGATGTTGACAAGTTGCAGCATAGACATAAAAAAGCCTCCGCAGGTTCTCATTGTATAGAGAGACCCATCCTACGAAGGTTACATGAACCCACCATGAACCGAACGGAATCGCCTGCCGGCCTTTGACCGTCAGCCCGCGGCCATCACCCGCTTGTGCTCTTGCGGCTCCGATACCGCGGCCGCCTCCCGGAGTTCCCGTACCAACCGCCGGATGACGTTGTGGGGAGCGCCCAGGCCGTCGTCCGCTTTCCATCGATAGGTCCGGATTGTAAGCTGTGTGGAATCCCCTTCGGGCCGGAGTGTGAGCGTGAGACAGAGGATCCGCGGATCGGCGGCACTCGGCAAGGCAAACACCGTTCTATGCGGGTTCGTATCTAAAAGACGCATCCGACGCAGCAGAGGGGACGATGGTTCCGGCGCCTTCGCCGGCAAACGGATTACACCCGCCAGGACCGGTACAGAGGCATTGATGCGCAGCGTGGCCATCCTCCGCGGCATCCCCCGGCCGCGGCGCACGACGATCCCGGGTGGGTTGCCCGCCGCGTCCCTCCCCCGGGACGGACGGCCTTTCGCAAGGAGTGCACTGGACAATACCAGCGAAGAGACATACCAACCGGCATGCACCAGCCCCGCAATCTGTCCCGGGAGCCAACCCAGGATGGAAGCGAGACCGGTCTGCAAACCTTCTTCCCCCGCTATGCGTTCCGCGGTTTTGTCCATCTGTGCAGCCCATCTCCCCCACGGTATGGTGAAAAACCCTCCAACAGTTCCATTGTGCGGATTGTGATCGTACCCGACAAGTGACAAACATCATGAGTTGAACATCAATTTCAATATCGGTTTATTCAATCACTCATACTCATCCCGGCAGAGATCACTTCCACATCTACATATCTCTGCGATACAATGATGGAAACTAAAGCCGTTCCCGCCGGGGGTGTCAGGTGTCAGTTGAACAGCAGGTCGGAATTGTCATCTACACCATTCAACTGATGGCGGGGATGCTCGTCATCACATCCATCTGGACCCGATCCAAAAAATCTGCTTCCCTGACGCTGTTGACGGCTCTGCAGGCGACCGTCATGGCATGGCTACTGTGTGCAATCATCGAAAATCTGGTGCGGGGCACCCCGGTGTACCCGTTTTTCGTCCGCCGGATCCTCGTCGTACTCTATTTTCTCGCACCGCTCTGGCTGTTGTTCACGTTTGCATATCTGGACCTCCCGCTCCTCCGTTCCCGGAAGGCACGTATCGGGGTCCTTATGCCCTCGGTTGTACTCGCTCTCTATACGTTGATCACACCTGCTTCCCCCTGGATCATTCGAGAAATGGACGGGAATACACAGGTTGCCCAATGGGGTTCCGTGTTTATTGCCAGCACTTTCGCAACCTATTTGGTGGGGCTTTTGTGCGCCGCGTTGCTTGTGTTCCGGACTTGGCGGACACGCCGCAACGTCCGGGAAAACCTGCTGCTGGCGATCTCCGCGCTGGTGCCGATCCTGCTCAGCATCCTTGTCAACCTTCGGATCATCCAACCTCCGGTATTCGACCTCACGCCGATCAGTCTCTCGTTTTTTATCGGAGTCATTGCGTTGCTTGCGTACCGGCACAAGTTGCTTGACCGCATGCCCCATGTTGCGCGGGAGTTGCTCGCCAGTTTCACCGAGGCCATCCTGATCCTCGACCCGGACGGCAACATTGTCGACTACAACAACGCCTTCCGCAGTCTGTTCTCCCCGCTCGTCGACCTGGATGGTTGCCGGACCGTCATGGACATCCGCGCTCGACTCCCGGAAGAAGCCGTCGATGTGGAGGCAGTCGAGCGGTTTCGCCAAACTTACAAAGCACACAATCCTGACCACCCGGTCGTTTTCCAGGTACGAACCGGAGAGCAGGACCGCACGTTTTCCTGTGTGATTGATCCGCTGGTGGACAACGAAAAACAGGAAGTGGGAAGGCTGCTCGCTTTTCATGACATCACCGCTCTGCGCGACCAGACACTGCTGTCTGAACGGAAGCGCGTATCGGGTGATCTGCATGACAGTCTGGGCAACAGCCTCAATATCATCGGGTCCAACCTGGAATACGCCCTCCGGCTCCAGCCGGATCAACCGGAGATCCGCCGGTGTCTGCAGGTGTCCTACGAGCGGTCGACCCGTGCGATCCTGGACCTCCGGCGCATCGTGGACGCACTTTCCCCGGTCGATGTCGCCGAACATGGTCTGACACTCGCGCTGGAGAATCTGATCGCAAGGACCCGGCGTCAGGGGGTGCACATCACCTTCGACCATCTGGTCTCGGCAGGAAAGGAGCCAGACAGGATCCTCCACCCCGAGCACCTGTACTATATCTGCCAGGAGGCTCTTCACAACGCAGTTGAGCACGGCCGGCCCGAAACCATTCAGGTGGTACTCAAACAAAATCCGGACGACCTGCGCCTTTACATCTCCGACGACGGCGCCGGCTGCAAAGA
>JAAYKS010000047.1 GCA_012522285.1 Clostridiaceae bacterium
CCCGCATCCTTTCGCAGGATCTCCAGTGCGTCCTCGTGCGGTCGGGCGTCTTTATATACCCTCTTGGATGTGATGGCGTCATAGGCGTCCGCGATTGCCATGATCCGTGCCTCGATCGGGATGTCTTCTCCCGCGAGACCCTCCGGATACCCGGACCCATCCCATTTCTCATGGTGGTGGTATACGACGTTCACGGCGGTGTCCATAAACTCCCGGTCCCCGAGCCCTGCATCTTCCGATAACAAAGTATCTCTGCCATATGCGGGATGCTTTTTCATGATCTCGTACTCTTCGGGGGTCAAAGGCCCGGGTTTCAGGAGGATTTCATCCGGAATCGCCACTTTTCCGATGTCGTGCATCGGGGCACACTGCGCCATCAGGTCGATCTTGCGGGATGGAATCACTTCCTCTCCGCGCGCCTTGTTATACGCGTTTGCGATCATCTCGACAAATTTGGAGGTCCGTGTCAGATGGAGTCCGCTTTCGTTGTCCCGGATCATCGACAAGGTCGTCAGGCTGGAAATCGTCAGTTGTTTGGCATACGTGAGTTCCTGCACGTCGCGGTCGATCTGATCGACCAGCCGGTTGTACTCCTCCTGGAACAAGGCAAGTTCACCGCGCGCGGGGACATTCATCGGCTCCTGCCTCCCGCTTCTTCTGGATTCGCGCAAAGCGGCATTCATGGCCCGAAGAGGCCGGGTCACCTGGCGGTCGATCAGCAATACGCTCCAGACCGCCAGAAACACCAGGATGACGGCGCTGAACAGAATCCTCGATACCAGCGTCTCCCAGACCTGTCGCTCGACCTCGTGAATCGGGGCATACGCTACCCAGGTCCCCTCTGGAAACGCTGAATGGCTGGTGAGCCGATAATGGGAACCGTTTTTCGTCAGCTGGATCTCCCCGAATACGAACTCGTCGCCGTACCCTTCGTCACCGCGGTATGACGTGTTTAGGCGCGCGACATCCGAGGAGACGATGATGACTCCTTGCGCGTCCACCAGCTCCAACCTGCCGTTGTAGGTCAGCTCCGCCTTCCCGATCTCCTCCGACAGCCGAAGCAAGGTCACATCCATTCCGACCACACCGAACGCGGAGCCGTCTTCTCCGATCAACGCCACCACGCAGCCGATGTTAACATCGTCGTTGGTGACGGACGGATAGGCATCTACAAGGACGGTCTTTCCGCCCGCTTCCATTGCCGCCTGATACCAGGGACGTTCGCGCGGATCGTACTGCGTCGGGCGCGTGCGCGGATGAGATCGTACGAACGATCCGTTCGCCCTCCCCATATAGACCGATCCCACGTGGGGGTGTCGGGCCTGGTAGGCATGAAACAGGTCGATGATGTCCTGCTCTGCCTCGGTATAGCGGTACTGGAAGGTTTCTTCCTCCACCTCCAGAAAAGAAGTGAAGCGGCTGTCGTTTCGCGTGCGCACCGACTCGTGATCGGCCAAGGTCAGCAAATCGGCTTGAATCTCTTCAAAAAAACTGCCGATCAAAGCGGTCGATGTCCGAAAATGCTCCCGGTACTTTTCCACCAGCAACTCCCGGACTTCGTTTCGTACGGAGAAAAACGTGTACCCGGTCGCGACCAGTACACTGAGAAGATACAGCACAACGATCCCGATGATCACTTTTCGAAACATACACACCTGCTTTGAATGGCAGTGTCAAATGAACTTATATCGATTATTATACCGTGATCTCATTCGCAAATCGGTCACGCGGGCATTTTTGCGCGTAAAAAGAGAGGCCACCCGATCGTGGGCGACCTCCCGATTTTTGTACATCGGACTTGTCTTTACGCGAAAGGGTTCTCGCTTGGATAGAGGGTTCCCTTGGGCTGGTTGTAACCGATGTCCTGGACACCGAGGAACGTGAAGATCGAGAACAGGGCACGACCTACTTTGGCGAACGCGAGCGCGCCATGGTGCGGATACCGTTTCTGGATCAGCACGTGGCGATAGAACCGTGCCATTTCTGGGATCGCGACG
>JAAYKS010000333.1 GCA_012522285.1 Clostridiaceae bacterium
CCGGCGGGAATCCGCTTGGGTTTCCGGGATATGAGGAGAAACTTGCCAAACTGCAGCGTGAGACCGGACTCGAGGAAGCGGTTGTCTGCGGAACCGCCCGGATCGGGGGACATCTCTGTGCGGTCGCTGCCATGGACACGCGGTTTCTGATGGCGTCGATGGGACGGGTCGTCGGCGAACAGATCACCACCCTGTTTGAGACCGCCACAGCGCGCCGGCTTCCGGTCGTGCTGTTTGCCGCGTCGGGTGGCGCGCGCATGCAGGAGGGGATCCTCTCGCTGATGCAGATGGCAAAGACCGCTGCGGCAGTGGGGAGGCACACGAGTGCCGGATTGCTGTACATCTCGGTCATGACCGACCCGACCACCGGAGGCGTAACCGCGAGTTTTGCTTCGCTGGGGGATTTGCTGTTGTCCGAGCCGGGCACCTTGATCGGGTTCGCCGGACGACGGGTGATAGAGGGCACCATCTCACAAGATCTGCCAGAAGGGTTCCAGCGCGCGAAATTTCTGCAGGAGCACGGATTTCTGGACGCGATCGTCCCTCGGGCCCGGCTGCGCGACACACTGGCAAAGCTGCTATCCTGGCATCGGCCGGAAGTGAAATCGACTGTGCTGCCGGCCGGCCGGTATCCGGATGCCGAGCAGGCGGGACTGGTGCACACCGGATCCGAGTGCCTCCGGATCATCCGGGAAAAGGGACGTCCGGTTTTTCAGGACTATCTGCCCATGGTGTTCGAGGATTCGATGGAACTGCACGGTGACCGTTGTTTCCGTGACGACGAGTCCGTCTGGGGCGGCATCGCGCTGCTCGGAGGGCGCCCGGTTACCGTGATCGGTCAGCAGAAGGGGCGCACACTGGAGGAAAATGTACGAACCCAGTTTGGCATGCCCCATCCCGAAGGGTATCGCAAGGCGCTCCGGTTGATGAAACAGGCGGAGAAATTCGGCCGTCCGGTGATTTGTTTTGTCGACACCCCGGGTGCCTTTTGCGGGATTGAAGCGGAAGAGCGTGGACAGGGGGAAGCCATCGCGAAGAACCTGATGGAGATGATGGCGCTCAAGGTGCCCGTGATCTCAGTCGTCATCGGAGAGGGCGGCAGCGGGGGTGCGCTGGCCATCGCTGCCGGAGACCGCCTGGCGATGTTGTCCAACGCGATCTATTCCGTCATCTCTCCTCGCGGGTTTGCCTCGTTGCTCTGGAAAGATCCGGCAAGAGAGGCGGAGGCCGCGGACACCGCGCGGATCACCGCCTCTGACCTGCACAGGTTCGGCGTTTGCGACGTAGTGATTCCGGAACCGGCAGAAGGAGCGCAACAGGATCCGGAACAAGTTGCCGCACGGATTCGATCGTATCTGCTCGCGGAACTGGACGCACTGCTTACCGTGGACACAGACCGCCTGTTGCAGGAGCGATACGCGCGCTTCCGCAGAATCTGATCCAGGTCCCGAGGGACGCTCTCATCGCCAAAACCGTCGCCATCGGCTAGAATGGAGGGGAATCCAGACCGGGGAGTCACCTCAACATGAAACGGGGGATGGGGATGGGACGTTTTCGCACGTTATTGATCACACTTGCCTGTGTCGCTCTTGTTTTGGGCATGGCTTCCTGCGGGAGCAACAACGCGCCCGAACAAGCCGCCGCTTCCTTTATACAGGATTTGCGCGACGGCGACCGCGAGCGGGTCGAGGCCGGACTTGCGCCCGGTACGACGCTGATGTTGCTGCTTCCGGCAGATCCGGCGGCGCAGCCCGGGACCACCGCGCTGTTGTCGTTTGCCTGCTCCAATCTTTCCTACACCGTAACCGGAGGGGTCCGGGAAGGGGAGTCGGCGACGGTCGAAATGGACATCACGGTTCCGGACATGACGGTGCTGCTCCAGGAGTATTTCCGAGAGGCACTGCTGCGGACACTGATCGATGCCGGCGGTGATCTTGGGACCTCCCTGCAGACTTTGCTGGCGGAGAAGGTCGGGGCGTTTTCCGCCCTGGCCCCGTTTGAGCTTCGTACTTCCCATGTCGTACTCGCGCTCGTGAAGGTGGACAATCACTGGAAAATCAGTGACGTGGGCAACCTTGAAATCGCGGTGATCGGCGGATTCGAGCAGATGTTCGGAAGCGTCACACCGGCAGCTTGACCGCTTGATCCCGGCGTCTTTGCACGTTTGCTCTTTGCCGGTCTGCGATGGTATCCTTTTTAGAGAATCAAACCGTTTACTCGGGAGGGCATAGGGATGAAACTGGCCGTGATCGGCACAGGCAATATGGGACAGGCGCTGGTGGACGGGATGGTCCGCCAGGGACGTGTAGATCCGGGTGCGTTGGTCGTATATGACCTGGACACCGATCGGGCACGCAACACAGCAAAACGAAATCGCGCATCCTGGGCTGCAACGCCGGGAGAGGCGGTCGCGGGTGCGACCCATGTCATGATGGTGGTCAAACCGCAGGTCTTTTCCGAGGCCATGAGACAGATCACCGATCACCTCGGTGAAACCGCGGTCCTGATCGTCGTTGCCGCCGGTGTGCGCATCTCCGCCATCCGTGCGTTGGCAGGACCGGACCGCGGCATCGCGCGGGTGATGCCCAACACACCCGCTCTAATCGGCGAAGGCGTCAGCGCGGTCTGTTTTGACCAGGTGCCCGAGAGCGGACAGACGCTGATCGTCTCCATGCTGGAATCTTGCGGCATGGTGATCCCTTGCGATGAAAGATCGCTTGACATCCTGGGGTCCGTCTCCAGTACGGGACCGGCCTGGGCGATGTTGTTCATCGAAGCGATGGCAGACGGCGCGGTATTGTCCGGACTTGCGCGTGATATCGCCATCCGAGCGGCCGCCGCCACTCTGGCGGGCGCCGGAAAACTGGTGCTGGAAACGGGGCTGCATCCGGGGGTACTCAAGGATCAGGTGTGTTCTCCCGGGGGGACGACGATCGAAGGAATCCGCGCGTTGGAAAAAGGGGCCTACCGCTCCTCGGTGATCGAAGCGGTCGCCGCGGCGATGGACAAAACGGAAAAGCTGACGTCACGCGATGATTGACCGTACCGAGAAAGCCGATCCCTCCTTGCGTCCGGCGGTGGACATCTATACGGACGGCGCGTGTTCCGGGAATCCCGGCCCCGGCGCCTGGGCCGCGATTTTGGTCGCCGGTGGAAAAGAGCGCGAAATCACCG
>JAAYKS010000334.1 GCA_012522285.1 Clostridiaceae bacterium
ATGGCCGCGAACAGCGACCAGGTGACGTGCACCGTCTCCCCCATCGACAGCTCGGTGGCGATCTCGATCATCACCACCAGGATTGCGACCGACAACAGGATGCCGACCAGGGCATACAGATGGCGCAGAATCCGACGGTCGATGAGAATCGCGTTGACGATGACCAGCAGGCAGAGCGTCCCCGCAATAGGCAGCGCGAGCGGGACAAACCAGGTGTCCGGAGCGGACAGCCGCTCGATGACCCAAAGATACGTCATCAGGGCGACCGCGTCCGGTATCAGGATGGCCGCGGGGCCTCGTTCACTCGACTCGATCCGGGTATGCAGCAGCGGCAGTGCCAGAAAGACCCAGATCATGACCGCCGCTCCGACGACATACAGGCTCCAGTCCAGCACGCCGCCGTACACCAGGTCGACTGCGACACAGATCAGAGCGGGTAGCACGAGTACGCAGGTGACGATAAAGGCGATCGTGCGCCGGTCAATACGGCGGGCTGCCGTGCCTATGCCTTCCGGGGCAGGATACAGCGAAGGTATACCGGCCTGAAACGGCTGTACCGGGTTGATGACCTGGACACCGCACAGCGGGCATTTGCGCTCAGTCTCTCCCAGCCGTACGCCACAGTTCACACAAAAGGACATGGTTCTCACCTCACTTACATCTATTACGGTAGGGTGCTTGGATCCCCATTGCTTTCGATCTCGACTGGGAATTCTGTATTAAGGGTTCATTTCTGCTTTTTCTCCTCATTCCTTCTCTCAATACTGCATTCCGGACTACCGATGCAATTCACAGCCTCACTCCTGCTCGGAATGCTTAGGGAATCCCAATCGAGATATTACGGGAGAGTGCTTGGATCCCCATTGCTTTCGATCTCGACTGGGATTCCCCAGTTGACGATTTGGCGGAAGAAGCCGCGTTGGAGGGCGGTGTCGCGGATGGTGGAGGTAAAGGTGCCCAGCAGCCGGCCGTTCGATCCCAGCATGGCACACACGATCGGGTTCTGGTGGGAGGGTCCGAGCATGAAATCCAGGCGGTCGATGTGCCGCCCCATCTCTTCCGGCATCGACACCTCCCCGAGGTTGGACAGCACCGTGGTGTAACGTGACTCTCCCGAACGATAATAGGCAAACCGCATCGCAAGCGTCTTGAGTGGAAGCGGAGTGATCCGCAGCAAAGCGCTCTGCTCGGGCCGGACGTTCGCGCACATCAGGGCGTTCAAGTTTTTGGCTGTCATGTTGAACCGCATAAAATGGTGGACCTGGTCGATCGTTTCCTTGAAGGTGTACGTTCCAAACGCGGGTTCGATGCCCGGGTTCGCAAACAAGGAGAAATTGCGGACCGTCGCGGAGGGATAATGACGCCGCATATTTACTGGGATGGAAACCCGGATCGGGCGACGGCGGTGACGCCAGTCCGCCTGCTGGATCCGCTGGATCTCGTCGATCAGCATCGCGGCCACAAGTTCAGTCAACGAGACCTTGTGTTCCCGAGCTTTCCCCAGCATCCTGTCCAGCGGCATCGAACCGACGATGACCGACGCGGTCCCTTCGCCCAGCCGCGCTCCGTCCAGATGGTAGGCAAGCGATTCGGAAGGACGCCGGATCACCCGGAAGTTGGCGTGGCGGGCGTAGGCATCCTCGATTTCTTCCGGAGCGGGTTCGGCGTCGACGTCGAACACCGTGTCGGAAA
>JAAYKS010000048.1 GCA_012522285.1 Clostridiaceae bacterium
ACCCGTCGCGCAGCACATAATCGACCCGGTCAAAGGTCAGCGGAGATCCCGCGGACCAGTTCCACAGATCCGCGAACGGGTGTTGCAACAAAACCGACTTGCGCGGATCGCCGACCGACAGGCCGGTGCCGGTCCGCCAGAGCCCGCCGCGTAAATCGATGGCGTACACATGCCCCTGGAATGCCTGCAGCCGATTGTCCACGGAACCGACCAGCGTGATGGTCACATCCACGTAATGGGCCCGAATCAGGGACAGGTCCGGATCAAAGGGCAGCTGCGCCGGCCAGGCGTCATACGAAAGTCGGTTGCCAAAGCGGGTGTTGAGTTCGAACGAATAGACGTATTCGCCCAGCGCAAGCGTCTTTTCGCCGTACGCATACACCTCAAAGTCGTTGCGAGCGGGGTTGACCGGTACCGGATCGATGATCTTCATCTGGTTCATGCCGGCCTTCACGATCCGGACCGTCCGGGTGGTCTCGATCTCGGGAACCGGAGACGGGGTCGGAAGAGGCGTCGGTTCGGGCGTCACGGAAGGCGCTCCGCCGGGCTCGGTCGGAGCCCCGGTCACGCGAGGTGTCTCCATGACATAGGGACGATAGGTCAAAAAGCTGCTGTACTGGATGTCGTCCTGTTCATACGCGAAGCTGTCCACCCGTGCATGGAGCAGGCGGAATGCCGAGGCTTTGGAAGGCACGCATTTCTGGTAAAAGCGGACGATCGCCGTCGCTTTGGAAAACCGGATGTCCGGGTCGTTGATCTCGCTGTGGACCAACACCGACAGTGCATCCACATTGCCTTTTTCGACCGCGTCAAAATAGAGGGTCGCATAAGACTGGATGGCAAGGACGCCGTCGATCCAGTCCCGGGAGAAGTACCAGATCCCGTCTTCCTGCTGATGGAGAAACACCGCGAATTGTTCCTCGTCCCCGGCGGCGGTCTGGTATTGAATCCAGAATCCCGCCATATTGTCTGTCATCCCGTCATACTGGGGCGCATTGGAAAGGATTTCCGCGCGAATGGCATCCATATCTTGCTCGGAGACCGGGATATAGGAAGTGATCCGACCCCGGATACCGCTGCGCAACAGCGACAAATACTGATAAAACGTGTCAGCATCCACGTCGGGCCGTTGAAAGACCGGGATGTCCGCGAACAGCTCGTCGAACCGGGTGTCGTTGAGCATCATCTCGATAAGCTGCTGCACCAGACCGTTGTCACCCAGGCCTGTGTTGACGGGTTTGCCCGTCGTGGTGGGCACCGTGACCACCGCGGCGGATCCGGTTCCCGTCGGCCCGCTGGTAGAAGGCGTCGTCCTGCGCCCGACCCCGTCGAGCAGATCCATCCCCAGGTAGACCGCACCGCTGATCAGCGCGAGAAACACAAGCGCTGCCAGCGCTTTCCCAGCGGTGCGTATTGTCTTGTGTGTGTGATGCTGCATGTCTTTACATATCCCCGCTGCTGGTGGAGCCGATACGTCCATTATACCGTGTCAATCCGGGGTGTGGCTGTCCTCCTCCCGCGGAGTGCGGCGAAAACGGTCGTTGAACTTGAGGCGAGCGCGGCGCACCGCGTTGTCAATGGATTTGACATCCCTCCCGAGCCGCTTTGGCGCCTCCTGGTAACTGTAGTGGGCGAGAAGCAGCCGGATAGCGGATCGCTCCAGTACGGACAATTCGGTTTCCATGAAATTCTGGACGTCTTGGGTGGTTTCCGCAAAGATCAAGCGGCGCTCCGGATCGGTGTCATCGACCGCCGGGAGAGGTCCGAGCAGGCCGGACGTTTCCTCCCCGGCTGTCTCCGCCATCCCGTACAGGCTCAGCGAGTCGGTCAGGAGCCGGTGTTTTTCACGGCCGGCTGCCCGCACCGCATCCAGAATCTGGGCGGTCACACACTGAGAAGCAAAGGTACTAAACGAAGCCCCGCGCGCCGGATCAAAGTCGCGGACTGCTTTGAACAGTCCGATCATCCCTTCCTGCACGACATCTTCGTGATCCGAGCCGGCGATAAACATCGAGGATGCGCGGGCGCGCACCAGCGGTTTATACCGCGACAACAACTCCGCGAACGCTTCGTCGTCCCCGGCCTGTGCTTTCGCGATCAGAACCGTGTCGTCAACCGGCCAGGCGTTGTCCATCCAGTTTCCTCATTCGGCGGCAGTAGCCGTACGGCGGCGCAGTGCTTCGAATACGACGACCCCGGTCGCGACGGCTACATTGAGAGAATTCACCTTGCCGCACATCGGAATGCCTACGAGGAAGTCGCAGTGTTCTCTGACCAGTCGACCCAGACCGTCCCCTTCGCTCCCGACCACGATCGCGGTCGGACCGGAAAAGTCCGCCTTGTCGTAAGGGGTATCCCCGGAGGCGTCAGTTCCCACAATCCAGAATCCGTCTTTTTTCATCGCTTCCAGAGTGGAGACGATGTTGACTACACGTGAGACGGGAACGTACTCGATCGCGCCAGACGAAGCTTTGGCAGTCAGCGCGTCCAATCCCACTGAATTGCGGGAGGGAATGACGACCGCATGAACGCCCGCAGCATCCGCGATCCGGAGGATGGAGCCGAGGTTGTAGGGGTCTTTGAGCTCGTCCAGTACCAGTACCAGAGGTTCTTCTCCCCGCTCCCGTGCGGCGGCGACCACTTCCTGCCAATCCGCGTACGTATGCGCGGCGGCTTGTGCGATCACGCCCTGGTGGCCTTTGGAAAACGCCATGCGGTCCAGTGCGTCACGCTCGACTTCGAGGATCACCACTCCGGCTTCGCGAGCCATTGCGACCAAGCGACCCAATACCGGATCCGGTCGGTTGCCCTTGTGTCGGAGTACCCACATTTTGTTGATGGTCCGTCCGGCGCGCAGCGCCTCCAGGACCGGATTGCGCCCTTCCAGCCAGCCTTCCGGCATGGTTCTGACTTCCGCGGGCGCGGCTTCGACCGCACCATCAACGGGGATCGCATCGACCACCGCG
>JAAYKS010000522.1 GCA_012522285.1 Clostridiaceae bacterium
ATGCACCATCTGAAGCATCAGACAAAATCCCAGCCGGAGCTTATTTTAAACCTGTTTCAGCACGGCCTGATCGAGAAGGGCGTCAACATTACAGACGGTGGGGCGAATTATTACAACATGTGTGTTGACGGCAGCGGCATAGCCGTTGCTGCGGACAGCTTCGCGGCGTGTGCGCAGCGCGTTGACACCGAAAAAAAGCTTACATACGGCGAGCTGACCCAGCATATGAAGGCCAACTACGAGGATCTTGACGGCGAGTATATCCGCCAGCTTATGCACCACAGCGAGCGGTACTGCGGCGGAGAAAGTCTTGGAGACGCATGGGCCATCAGGATAAGCCGGCTGTACACGGAGCTGGTGCGCGACCTGAATAACCAGCATCCGGGCATTAACTTTATTCCCGGGTTCTTCTCATGGTCCAACACAATCGGGCTTGGCAAGACGGTTTCGGCCACGCCAAACGGCAGAAAAAACGCTGAACCCATCAATCACGGCGCAAACCCCTGCGGCGGCTTTCGAAAAGACGGCGCCGTGACGGCCATGTGCAACACCATCGGGGCGATTCAGCCCGGCTACGGCAATTGCGCACCCGTTCAGCTTGAGCTTGACCCCGGCATTGCCAATGACGATGAGGGCGTGGAAAAAATGGCGGCTATGATCCGAACGATCATGACAACGGGCAACACCCTTCTGAACATCAACATCATCGATGCAAAAAAGATCCTGGAGGCGCATAAGGATCCGTATAAATATCCGGACTTGGTGGTAAGGGTCACAGGCTTTACGGCGTTTTTTGCCATGCTATCACCGGAATTTCGTCAGCTGGTGGTGGATCGTGTCACCGCCGTCAATACTGATAAAGGATAGGGGAGGAAATAAGAATGCGCGTTGTGATGGAAAAAATTGATGTAACGAAAAATAAAAACCAGTCTGTGGAACTGTGCAAGGGTGAAATCAGCGGAGCAAGACCGATTCACCACATCGTTGAAAAAGGCTGTGAACGGATTTTCGAAGCTGACTGCGGCTACTATCATGTGCTGATCCTGATAGACGGCGAAGCAGAATTTTCGACGGATGGTAAAAGCGACACGTTTGACGGCAGGACCTCGTTTGTTCCGGCGCCTGACAAACGGCTTACAGTGAAAGCGAATACCGGTGTGCAGCTTCTTGAGGTTCAGTGGGATCTTGCCGCTGGTGATGAGGACGATATCAGGCAATACAAGACAGAATTCCCGGTCGTTGTGCCTTACCAGAAGTCCATACAATATATTGATCCCAACAAAAGTAAAAAATCGATCAGCCGGATGATGATACCCCACGAGATTATCCCGAGATTTACAATGGGATCGGTTGAGTCTTATGGCTATGACCTGGTTAGACCCCATGCGCATCCAATGCTGGACCAATTCTTCTTCAGCTTTCCCGAAAATGATATGGAGGTCATTATCGACGACGAAAAAATCAACATGAAAGGCAATATGATCATGCATATTCCCCTGGGTTCAAATCATGGCGTTGAGGTAACGGGGGACAGGCACATGCATTATATGTGGATTGATTTTATGCCCAATAAGGAAGAAGGCTTGAAAAGGCTTAACTTTAGTCATAGACCTACAGGCACGGTCAGAAATTTTGAAAACGAAGACAAAACAAGGTAATGGGATGAATTTGGCAGAGCCAACAAAATGATATACCATCGGGCTTGGCGAACCGATCCTGGCGGGAAGCAACTGATTGAAAATAGCTTTACAGGCATAAAAAGCAGGATGTCAAGCGGGATTTTTATCCTGTCAAGCCAAAGCAAAATACGCGGAAGATGGTTTCGCCAGGGAAACCGGTTCTTACTATCGGCGAGATGTGACGGGGGTGAGATCAAAAACCGCGGTCACGAGCGATTCATCTTGTCGTGTTACCAGGGGATCCTAAGGAAGGAAATTGTATGAGGTACGGATTTTGCAAGGAGTTTTCAACGGGATTGAAAACGGAAGTGGATTATAACCTGGTTAAAATGATTAAGGAGGCAGGCTTTGATTATATTGAAATGAGGCTTATGCTTGTCGCGGCTTTGTCGGATGAAGCGTTCGAGAAGCTGGTCAGAACGCTGCAAGTGTATGCATTGCCCTGTGATGTTTGCTGTGCGCTGTTTCCCAAGACCGTGCGCGTTACGGGTATGGAGGCTGATGATAAGAACATCAAGGCTTACCTTGAAGCAGCATTTAGCAGGGCCAATATTCTTGGTGCCAAAAAAGTTGTGTTCGGAAGCGCTCCGGCAAGAGCGTTGGATAAAAATACAACAGAAGAGCAGGGGTATAAACAGCTGACGGACATGATCCATGCGATCATGCTTCCTCTGTGTGAGAAATATGACGTGACGGTTGTGATCGAGCCATTGCGCCGTGATGCGTGCAATTTTATCAATACGCTGACAGATGGCATGAAGCTTGTTAGAATGGTGAACGCCAAGCGGATTGGTCTTCTGGCTGACAGCCTGCATATGCTGACCAATGAGGAAAACGCGAATCAGATTTTAGATTATCAAGACAGCCTAAAGCATGTTCATATTGCCGATGCAAGACGGGGTTTGCCGGAAGATGGGTACAGCGAGCCTGTACAGGATATCATCCGGAATCTAAAGAAAATCAACTATAACAACACGATTTCATTTGAGTCGAAAAACGGCAGAGGAATCGAGAGTATGATAAAAGCATTGAACCTGTTGAAGAAACAATTTAACTAAAGGAGAAAGTCACCATGGCATTTAAAACAGCAGTTGTAGGATGTGGAAGAACCGCAAATGATTTGCACGCGCCCGTATTAGAGAAGCATCCAGCGTTTGACGTTGTCGCAATATGTGACATTAAGCTTGAGGCACTGGAAAAATATTCCAAGAGGTTTCCGAACGCAGAACAATATTCTGATTATAAGGATATGCTTGCCTCTGATGCGTTTGATTTTGCTATCATCCTGACATACAGCCATACCCATACAGAAATTGCGCTTGATTTTATCAAGGCAGGCAAAAATGTCCTGATAACAAAGCCGTGGGCCATTACGACAGATGAAGCAGATGCGCTGATTTCTGCATCGAAGAAAAACAATGTTATCGTCATGCCGTTCATTCCGTGCCATAACGGTGCAGATGTTGAAAAAATTAAAGAAGTGATAGCAAGCGGGAAAATAGGCAAGGTTTTCAGAGTGTACAGAGCACAGATGACTTTTGGCAATAGAAGTGACTGGCAAACCCTGAAAGCCTATGCGGGCGGGTATTTGAACAACTGGGGGCCGCATATTGTGGACCAGGTTCTGCATTTGGCGGGGGAACCTGTTAAAACGGTGTACGCTCACAAAAGGCAAATTATCAATCCCGGTGATGCGGATGATATGTTTTGTTCAACCTTAACGACAGAAAGCGGCGTCATTTTGCAGATTGATCATAATATTATTACCGATTATCTCCCCAACTGGGTCGTGCAAGGCGATCAGGGCACGATTTATGTGAAGGGGAATAAAATGGAAATTCATGAGGTTTCCTACCCGGAATCAGATGATCCGAATGTTTACAGAAGCATGACAAAGGTAGATAAGACAAACATGATCCTGGAGGGCAAAGTTTTCGGTGATCACGAGGCAATTTACACCATGATCGCCAACACATTAAAGGGCAATGACTATATCGTAACCCTGGATTATGCAAGGCATCTGACGGAAGTTATGCAATCCATTCATGCTTCGGCAGATGAAGGCAGAGTCGTAACGTTGTAAAACGTGATATTGATGGGGCAAAAGATGTGTTATTACGAGAGATTGATCCGTTTGTCAGAATCGCGAATGTTTTCACGCTGGATTTCAGTGCGAAAAATGATATTTTCAACATCCTAAAAACGCCTGACTGCCGGTTGTTCTATATCCTTTCGGGCGCTGGAGAACTTGTTGCCGCAGACATCGTTTACGAGCTTTCGGCTGGATGTGTGGTGCTTTTTCAATCGGGAACAGAATACTCCTGGCAGCCTAGTGATAAGGGCATCAAATATATAGCGGTTAATTTTGATTATACCCATCATTTCGATAGGATAAAAAAATCTTTTCACCCCAAACATTCCGCTGCTTTTGATGAGCGTTCAATTCTGGAGAAAATCGATTTTCAAGATGCCGCCTGTCTTAACAAACCCATGTTTTTTAGAAATGTCAGCAAACTGGAGAGCCAATTCAGATTGCTGACAACTGAGTTTTACATCGGCCATGATTATTGTGATGAGTTATTGTCATCGGTATTGAAAACGCTGATTATCAGCCTGGTCCGGGAAAATACAGACATCAAGGTAAAAAATAAAAACAAGGAACTGGAACTGACAAAAAAAACAGTAGAATTTATTCAGAGTAATTATGACAAAAATATTAGCAATGAAATGATTGCGAACCACTTCAATTTTCATCCGGCTTATTTAAACCGCATTTTCAAACGATATATTGGCGTGCCGATGCATGTTTTTTTGAGGCATTATCGCTTGAATGTTGCGATGGATATGTTACGAATCAGCGATATGGGCGTTGCACAAATTGCGTCAAGAGTTGGATTTGCTGATGTCCCGCATTTTTCGGTAAGTTTTAAAAAATACACGGGTATTAATCCGTCAAGATTCAGGGAGGACAGGTCAAATGGATAACAGGATGACTGTTGCCTTTGTTGGTTGTGGTAATTTCGCGAAAGGGTTTGTTCCACTGTTTAAGGCGCATCCTTTTGTAAAAAAGGTATATGTTTGTGATTTGGTAGCTGAAACGGCACAAAAATATGCAAAGGCATTTCATGTTGAAATCATAGATACCTATGAACAGGTTCTGGCGAACCCAAACATAACATGTGTCGCTAATTTTACGCAAAGGCATATTCATGCGGATATTGTAATACGTGCCTTAAAAGCGGGAAAGCATGTCTATTCGGCGGTCCCAATGGCCTCTGCGGTGGAGGAGTGCCAGGAAATTGTCAGGCTGGTTAAAGAAACCGGATTGACTTACCTGATGGGTGAAACCTGCTATTACTACCCGTGTGCCATGTTTTGCCGTGAAACGTACGCAGCAGGCAAATTCGGCGATTTTACCTACGGCGCGTCACAGTACTACCATCATATTGATTCAATCAGCTATGGCAAAAGACCCAATGAAGGCGGCATGCCTCCGTTGCTGTATCCCACACATTCTACCGGTATGATTTTGTCAGCGGTCCATTCATATGCCAGGAAAGTTGTTTGCTTTGGCTATAAGGACAGGACAAAAGACGGCCGGTTTGAAACAGGCAAAAACCAATGGGACAATGAGTTTTCAAATCAATATGTCTTGATGGAGCTTGCAAATGGAGGGACAGCCAGGGTTACCGAAGCGAGGACCTTTGGCTGGTATAAACCGAGTTCATACATTTCAGCTCTCTACGGAACCCAAGGCGGATACGAGTTTAGCAATGCCCAGCATATCCTGGTACAAAGCGCATGGGAAAACGACAAGGAAAAAGTAAAGCTATCTGACGTCAGCGATTATGTTAATACCGATGGGATGGTAGAAAACAAACATGATGCAGACTTTAAAGAAAAGGTCGCCAATGGTGAATGGCAATGGAACAATGTGGCGGCAGTCCAACAGAAGGAAATGCAAAGATTGCCGCAGGCGTTTGAAACGGAGCCGAATGGACATATGGCAACGCACAAATTACTTGTTGATGATTTTTGCAGGGCTGTTTTCAAAAAGGAAATGCCGGTTCTCAATGCATGGACTGCAGCAAGGTATACCATACCCGGACTTGTAGCCATTGAATCAGCAAAACAAGGCGGTATTCCGCTGGATGTACCGGATTGCGGTGACCCGCCGCGAATCCAGCGCGTGTGAAAAAGCACAGCCGGTTCGCAAAAAGCAAAAACAATAACTGGAGGCCTTTGACATGCCAAGAAATGCAGTAGATCAATTCATCAGTACACTTGAAAAAAACAACATATGCATGCACAGCTTTCTGTTCATGAAGAATGGGGAAACGTTGGCAGAGGGCTACTATAAACCTTTTTACAAAGGCCAGCGGCACAGAATGTACTCCGTAACGAAATCCTTCGTTTCCGTTGCGATCGGCATGCTGTGCGATGAAGGCAAACTGTCGCTGAATGACAAGATCGTGGATTTCTTTAAAGATGAATTTAAGCTGACAGATGTCCACCCCTATCTTGCAGACACAACAATCAGGGATTTGCTGATGATGGCAACACCCTATGGCGAAATGACATACGGCTCATACACGAAAGCGTGGTTGAAATCCTTTTTCACCGGTACCGAGCCGGATCATCCATCCGGAACCGCATTTAATTATGACAGCTGCGGCAGCTATGTGCTGGGCGCTCTTGTTAAGAGGGCTTCAGGAAAACCATTTACGGACTATCTGCGGCCCCTGTTCGATAAAATAGGTATCTCCAAAGATGTCTATTGCCTTGAGGGGCCGGATGGTGAATTGTGGTCAGGCTCTGGCCTGATGGCTTCAACAGAGGATTTAGCGAAATTCACCCAGTTTTTGCTTAACGGCGGGCTGTGGAACGATGAACAGCTTGTTTCAAAGGACTATATCGTGCAGGCAACATCAAATCAAATATTCAATAACGCGAGCACACACGACTATTCGTGGTATTGTGGTTACGGCTATCAGATTTGGATTTTGAAAGACGAGGCGTTTTGTCTGAACGGAATGGGAGGACAATTCGGAATAGGCTTTCCCGACAAAAACATGGTGTTTGCATGTAATGCAGACATCCAAGGCAATGCCTGCGGCAAGGATGCTATTTTCAATGCGCTTTGGGAAATTGCTGACCAAATTCCGGATAATCCTGCAGGCGGAACAGATACGCGCCACTTGGCCATAAATCCGCCGAAAGGCAGCGTGTCTAGCGATACGCAGCAGGATATCAGCGGCGTTATGTTTGAGATGAATAAAAACGCTCTGGGTCTAAAATGGCTCAAAATCGTCATCGATGACAAAAAAGGATCGTTGCACTATGAAAACAGAACAGGTGAGAAGTGTTTAACGTTTGGACTTGGAGCGTTTGAGGAATGCCTGTTTCCAGAAATGTACCATGGCCACAGGCTGTTTGACGATGCAAAAAAGAAAATGTACACGTCAATCAATGCTGCTGTTTGGATAGAATCAAACAAGCTTTTGATCAGAACATACATCATTGATGATTATATCGGGAATCTGACCATGACATTCTGTTTCAAAGGTGACGCGGTGGGTGTTGCGATGAACAAAAATGCACAGTTCTTTTTGGACGATTATCAGGGTTTTGCAGGCGGCAGAAAAACAAAGCCATAAAAAACAGTCTTTGGCGACGATGCATCCTGCATCCCCGCAAATCATAGTTGTGAACGACTCCGAAAGTAACAATGCCCGTGATTTTGTGCTATTGCATCCTGAATTCCTCAGGATTTGAGCGTAGCCATAGGATCTTTTACACTGCTGATCTGAGAAGTCAGCACTATAGCGGGCAATTTGCTAAGTCACTGCCGGCATATGCTTCTGCCGGGGCATAATGTCACACCTGGGGGTGCCTACCCACTATTTTCCCCCAAGCCTGAGCATGCTAAAATATTGTCACACAACATCGTTCGGGGGAAGTTCTTATGAGCAAATATCCTGTTTTTGACGTTATCCTAGCACGCAGGAGCATCCGGAAATACCAAAAAAGACCAGTTGAGCGCAGGTTGATCGATCAGCTGCTTAAGGCCGCCATGGCTGCACCGTCGGCGTGCAATTTACAGCCTTGGGCCTTTATCGTTGTGGATGAGCCAGAAGTCCTTATCCGCGTGAAAGAGGCTGCTGAGCAAGGGAAGTATAATGCGCCTCTTGCCATCGTGGTTTGCGGTATCAACAAACATATCCCGTGGGCTGGTGATAGCTGGATGCAAGATTGCGGTGCAGCTGTGCAGAATATGCTGCTGGCAGGAACAGAACTGGGCTTGGGTTCTGTCTGGATTGGCGGCTTTGACAGCCAGGCGTTACGCAGTGCTCTGGATATCCCGGATGATGTTGCCCCCATGTGCATCATCGAGTTCGGCTATCCCGCAGATGAACGGGAGCCACTTACCTGGTATACAGAAGAAGCGGTTCATTGGCAAAAATATGATAGCCAGAAACCGCGAATCATGCGTACCATGCAGATGCTTCAGGATGACATTGACTCAGGAATAATATAAGGCCGCATATCGCTTAGTTTTGGAAAGATTTCAATAAATAGATTGATCTCAATCTTCTTAAATAGAATGCCAAAAATTACTTAAGCATGATGATCAATAGTTGCAACTGGTTGTTATTTCAAGTAGCGTTCACTGTAAAAGAGGATATGATCATGAATCAAGTAACTGCTTTTTCCGGTTCCGCTCCATGTCATCCCATCCTTTTGGCGATTAAATACAAGTAGTCAAAGAAAACGAACGACATCAGTTTGTTTGCTGGATTGCATCGTTGTGAAGATTGTGGTTACAAACTTGTGTTTATGTTCAAGCCAAGAAAAAAGGACCTGCGGTCGGGTCCTATCGCTGCAGCTACTACAATAACAATGAAAATCATGCCTGTACCCATCATTATATTCAAAAGAACACACTATCTGCCTTCGTGCTGCGAGATATCCAGATTAAAGCGACACTGGCAAAAGCCGATAAGGAAAGAATGAAACAACAATTATCGGCCGTTATCAACATCTCACAGCAGAATTCGATGAAACAGATCAACAAACAGCTTAAAGCCGCTGAAACCAGGGAAGCAACCATAGACGTGAATATCAAACGTCTGGATGAGGATAAATACGAAGGCAACTTGCTTGAAAACGCTATTTCTCAGCTCAAGCAATCACGAATCACCGCTGATCCTGCTTCTGCGGGAGCGTGGATTGTTGGGTTGGATTCCGCCAGACCCAACAAAAAAATTAGCACCCGTTGTCGGGTGCTAATTTTGTGGCGGAGAAGGATTTAAGCCAGAATCGAACCCCCATAGAAAGCCGATTTACGTACCTCTACTCTACAAGAACTTAGTCGAGGTAATACCAATGGAGCACTTGGAACGAAACAATCCGCACTATGATCATTATGTGAATCAGTACTTCCAGATGTTCCATCTGGTAAGGGATCCAGAGAGCTGATTACTGAATTGAAGTCAAAATGCCAGTGTCAACTGCCAGCGCCATTCAACAATAACTTTTTGGCAGTTTACAAATCGATGCCATCCTATCTTTCGCTGAAAAATTGGCATATCAAAGCCTCAACTCTGCGATTTTTGGCCTCCATGTTTGGATTTGAAACTAGTTTTCTCATTTGTAAGTAATAAGAAACGCTTTAATATCAAGCTTTTCTACAAACTAATTCGGCTCGCTTATTACATCTATTACTAAAATTCCATCCAGTGAGTAATAAAATCATGTAATATGTTCCTCACCGGCAGCAGTTATCAATGAATCCTTGACCACTAATTGCTTGAAAATATCATTGTTCTCGACAAGTTGGTCAAAGGTGACCGGTTTATATAAGTTGATCTCTACGCTTGCATTAAGTGCGTGGTCCATAGATGCCAACAAAGGCCAATAGGCTGCATCACGATTATTATGAATATGCCCATGGATCAAATAGCTACCCTTGCCTGTTCCACCCCAGGACATCATCGGATAATGGCAAAGAGCAAGCTTCCTTTTGCCGTCGCTGATTTCAGAATAGCTTTCAACCGACTTGAAAAAATCAGCAGCTTCGATTTTGTTCAGCCAGCCTCTGTCGTGATTTCCCAAGATCAGGTTTTTCTTGCCCCTTAATCTTTTCAGGACATCCAAGGGATGATTCTGCGTGCGAAACATTAAGTCGCCAATAATGTAGACCGTGTCCCCATTGGTTACAACTTGGTTCCAGTTGGAAACCAAGGTTTCATCCATTTCTTCAAGTGAAGCAAAA
>JAAYKS010000335.1 GCA_012522285.1 Clostridiaceae bacterium
GATCCCTCTCCGGTTGGAGGAGGAAGGTACCGCCCGCACCCGGATCTGGCTCGGCTCGGTGCCGTCCGGTCAGCACCAGGAAGATTTTGAGACAGCGCTCGCCGCAAGCGACCGCAAAATCCATATCGAGACACTGGCCGCGGACACCGGCGTTGTACGCATCGCGGTCGTGGCGTTGCGCGAAGACGAGGACGAAGTCCGCACTCTGCTCAAGACCACCGGGTTTGTCTCCATTCCGGTCCAGGGGGAAACCGGAACCCCGGACGAGGTGCTTACCCGGATTGTTGCAGAACGCCGCTCCCTTGAGGAGTCGGTTGCGCACCGGGAAGCGCGCTCGATCGAGATTGCCGGGATGCGCCCCTCTTTTGAGATTCTCTATGACGATTGTCTTGCCGAGATCGCGAGGCTCGAGTCCGCGACCCGGCTGCAGCACACCCGCAGTACCTTTGTACTCGCGGGCTGGATTCCGGCCAAGATGTCTCCGGAAACCGTCCGTGGGCTGGGCGACCGGTTCACGGTGGCGGTCGAGACCCGCAAACCCGCGCCGGACGAGAACGTCCCGGTCCTGATGGACAATGTTCCGCTCGTGCGCCCCTACGAGGCGATCACGACAATGTTTTCCACCCCCGCCCCGGGCGAGATCGACCCCAACCCGCTGATGGCACCCTTTTTCTGTGTGCTGTTCGGGCTGATGGTCAACGACGCCGGATACGGATTTCTGCTCGCCCTGGCCTGCGGCCTGCTGGTCTGGAAGTTCAAAGTGCGCGGCAACCTGCGGAGCATGTGCCTGCTGATGTTCCAGGGCGGGATCGCGGCGATGGTCGCGGGTTTTCTCTTCGGCGGCTTTTTCGGTGACATCGTGTCGGTGGTCTCGCAGGACCGGATTGATTTTCCGACGCTCTGGTTCAGTCCACTCGAGAACCCCGTCCTGATGATGGCGGTCTCACTGGGACTGGGCGTGGTCCACGTGTTCACCGGCATGGGGGCCAAGGCCTACATGCTGATCCGGGACAAAAAACCGCTCGACGCGTTGTTTGACGTCGGCGCCTGGTACATGACCCTGATCGGGCTGGGGATGCTCGCGGTCGGCGGCGTCGTGGGCAAGATCGGAACCGTGATGGCCATCGCCGGCATGTTCATGGTCGTGTTCTTTTCCGCGCGCGCCAGCCGAAGCGTCGGCAAACGGATCTTCAAAGGACTCTATAACCTGTATGGAATCACCGGCTACCTCAGCGACATCCTGTCCTACTCCCGTATCCTCGCTTTGGGTCTTGCGGGCGGGGTCATCGCGATGGTCTTCAACAAAATCGGTTCGATCGCGGGGTTCGGGATCGTAGGGCTTCCGCTGTTCATCGTCGTGGCGCTGGTCGGCCACACACTCAATATCGCGCTGTCGCTGCTCGGTGCCTACGTGCACACCAGCCGGCTTCAATATGTCGAATTTTTCAGCAAATTCTTCGAAGGCGGCGGGCGGCCTTGGTCCCCGCTGCGGAACCAGTCCCGCTATACCGAGATCAAAGACACGGACAAAGCGCTATAACACAACCGTCACAATAGAGCAGGAGGATGTTTCCATGGAATTTCTCAAAACACTGTCAGAACTCTTTTTCAGCGGTCAGGTACTCGCGTTTCTAGGCGCTGCGCTCGCGGCCGGGTTCGCGGGCTGGGGCTCTGCCAAAGGCGTCGGCCTCGCGGGCGAGACCGCGTCGGGCATCCTGACGGAAAAACCTGAACTGTTCGGCAAACTGCTGATTTAGCAGGCGCTGCCCGGCACCCAGGGCATCTACGGTCTGCTGGTCTGGTTTATCGTCATGATGCAGGGCGGATTCCTCGCGGGGACGTCCGGCAATCTGACCTCGCTCCAGGGCATGCAGTTCTTTGGTGCCTGTCTCCCGATCATGATCGTCGGCTACTTCTCCGCGGTCTTCCAGGGCCGTGTCGCCGCCAACGGCATGATGATGCTGGCCCGCCAGCCAGGCGAGCAGTCCAAGGCGATCGTCATGGCCGCCATGGTCGAGACCTACGCGATCCTCGCACTACTGGCCTCGATGCTGATGATCCTGCTCGGAATCGAAGTATGAACGGACTGGACGCCATCCTCGAAAGCATCCTTTCGGAAGCCCGGGGCAAGGCCGACGTCCTCTTGTCCGAGGCGCGGGAACGCGCTGCGGACATCCGGGCACAGGGCGAGCGGGAAGCTGAAGCCCTGCTCCTGCAGATGGAAGAGGCAGCCGCCGGCGAAGCGGACGCGGTCCGCGCGCGCGCTGAGTCCTCTTCCGCGATGGCCGGCCGCCGGATCCTGCTGGACGCCCGCCGCCGCACGGTGACCGGCCTGGTCGACAGGCGATGGCGAGTCTGTCCGAACTGCCCGCGGAGGAAAAAGTGCGGCTGTATGCCGGGTTCCTCCGGCAGGCGCGCGGCGGAGAGACCGTGGTGTTTGGCTCCGCGGACCTCGCGTCCGGTGTTGCCGCCCGCGCGGTGGCCGAGGCGGAACGCGTCCGGGCGGAGGCGGGGGAACCCGCGCTCGGACTGACCGTGGCGGAAGAGCCCGGTCGCTTCCTCGGTGGACTGGTCCTCCGCCGGGGACTGATCGAAGACAATCTGACCTTCGAAATGCTCACACGCCAGTCGCGCGAGTCCCTCGAGGCTTACGCGGCCGGATTGCTGGAGAAATGAGGCCTTGATGAAAGCGGACACGGCAGTTTTCCATCCGGGCGGAAATCCGCTCGAAGACCCCGCGTTCGGCGCACGCCGGGAACGGGTCACCGGGATCGACTACGCACACGCCAGCGGGCGGATTCGTGCGCTCGAAACCATGCTGATGGACACCGCCCGCACCTTGCGCCTGACCGAGGCGCGGGACACGGTCGAGTTCTCCCGGATGCTGGCCGAAGCGGGCTACCCGTCCGCAGAGACCAACGGGCGCAGCCTCAACGCCGGCTATACCCGTGCTTGCACCGTCGCGCGCGAGGTATCGGTCGAAAAGGAATACATCGACCTGTTCTATCTCGAAAACGACGTGATCAACGCCAAGGTGTTTGTCAAACACAAAGCGCTCGGCGGGGAAGATCCCTACGAGCACCTCGAAACGAGGATTGCCGCGCCTTCATCGGTGCCGCCGGAGCGCCTGTTCGAGGCGATTCGGGACGACGACCCCGATGGCGCGCACGTCCCGGCATGGCTGTGGACGGCCATCCGCGCGGCCTGGTCCGAGTATCTGTCGACCGGGGAAGGCACCCGGGTGGACATCCGGCTCAACCAGGCTTATGCCGCGGAAGTCGTCCGGGTCTCGGGCGCGCTCGGCAACCCCTGGTTCCGGGAACTGGCCGCGGTCCGGGCGGGCCTCGAATACCTCGGTATGGTGCTGCGCACCCGGCGGGGCGGATTCCCGCTCCCGCTGCTGCGCGACTCGCTCCTCCCCGGGGGA
>JAAYKS010000336.1 GCA_012522285.1 Clostridiaceae bacterium
AAACATACACACCTGCTTTGAATGGCAGTGTCAAATGAACTTATATCGATTATTATACCGTGATCTCATTCGCAAATCGGTCACGCGGGCATTTTTGTGCGTAAAAAAGAGAGGCCACCCGATCGTGGGCGACCTCCCGATTTTTGTACATCGGACTTGCCTTTACGCGAAAGGGTTCTCGCTCGGATAGAGGGTTCCCTTGGGCTGGTTGTAACCGATGTCCTGGACACCGAGGAACGTGAAGATCGAGAACAGGGCACGACCGACTTTGGCGAACGCGAGCGCGCCATGGTGCGGATACCGTTTCTGGATCAGCACGTGGCGATAGAACCGTGCCATTTCTGGGATCGCGACGATGCCGATGCCGCCGAACGAACGGGTCGGGACGTCCAGGATCTCCCCTTCCGCGATATAGGCGGTCAGTTTGCCTTCGGCATTGCCCTGCAGACGGTAGAAGGTCACGTCGGACGGCGCCATGTCGCCCTCGAGCGTGCCGCGGGTAAAGTCGGGCGCGCCGCCAGCTTCCATCAGACGGTTCATGATGAGCTGGTACTTGATCCCGCCCTTTTTGAGCTTGCAGATCGGGGTGTTGCCGCAGTGAAAACCCATGAACATGTCGCGCAGGGTGTATTGCGGGTATTTGGCCTGGATGTCTTCCTGGTAGATGTCGCCCGGGACGGTGTTGTTGATGTCCAGCAGCGTGACCGCGTCTTCGGTGACACAGGCGCCGATGTACTCGGACAGCGCACCGAAGATGTCGACCTCACAGCTCACCGGGATGCCGCGGGCGGAAAGACGGGAGTTGACGTAGCAAGGCATAAAAGAGAATTCCTTGGGGAACGCCGGCCAGCATTTGTTGGCGAACACATAGTACTCGCGAGAGCCCTTGTTGGCTTCTGCCCAATCCAGCAGCGTGATTTCGTGCTGCGCCATGCGGGGGAGCAGCTCGGGGTACTGGTTCCCATCCATGCCGAGTTCAGCGGCCATCTCGGCTACAATGCCCGGGATGCGGGAGTCGTCGGCGTGCTCGCGGTAGGATGCCAGCAGATCGAGCTCGGAGTTTTCCTGAATCTCGACACCAAGGTCATACAGCGGCTGGATCGGTGCGTTGCAGGCAAAGAAGTCCTGCGGGCGGGGTCCAAAGGAGAAAATCTTGAGTTTGGACAGACCGATCAAGGTGCGAGCGACCGGGAGGAACTCCGCGATCATGGCCGCGACCTCGGTTGCGGTACCGACCGGGTACTCGGGGATGAAGGCCCGGATCCGGCGCAGTCCGAGGTTGTACGAGCAGTTGAGCATGCCGCAGTAGGCGTCTCCGCGCTCGTTGAACAGGTCTTTGCCGTTGTCTTCGGCGGCGGCGAGGAACATCGTCGGGCCGGCGACGCGCTGGCCGATGATGGTCTCGGGGGCCTCGGGGCCGAAGTTGCCGAGGAACACGACGAGTGCGTTACAGCCTGCCGCGTCAATATCGGCCAGGGCGCGGACAGCGTCATTCTCGTTTTCGACTGCGACAGGACAGACGTAAATCTCGCCGCCCGCGCGGGTGAACGCTTCGGCGACTGCCTGGCGGCGCGCCTCGGACAGGGTGATCGGGAAACAGTCGCGGCTGACCGCGATGAGTCCCAGTTTGACGGTTGGAATGTTGGTCATAGCCATGGAATCTCCTCTCTGATATGCCAGGCGCTTTATGCGCCGAAGCTCCATTTGAGTGCGTCGTACATTTTGACGTATTTGGCGTAAGCTTTCGCGTAGACCGGGACAAATTCCGGACGGGGCGCGGTTTCACTCTCGGGTTTGATCAGGGGCACGGTGTCCGCAAGCGAAGACCAGATGCCCGCGGTGACTCCAGCGACCAGCGCGGCGCCGAAGCTGCCGCCCTCGGCGCTGCCGTACACCGTGCGGACCGGGAGGTTGAACACATCCGCGAAAATCTGGCGCCAGACCGGAGAGACCGCCCCGCCGCCTGCCAGGATGACCTCGCCGTGTTCGACCAGACCGGGATTGACGCTGGTGATCAGATCGTAGACCTGACGCAGGGAGAAGGCGACGCCTTCCATGCCCGCGCGGGAGAAGTGTCCCAGCTCGTGGATCGACGTGATCCCCAAAAACGCGCCGCGCGCGTCAGGGTCATTGACCGGGCAGCGTTCGCCGGTGAGATACGGGAGGAACAACAGCCCTTCCGCGCCGGGCGCGGTCGCCTTGGCAGCCTGGTCGAGCAGGTAGAACGCGCTCTTGCCCTGGCTCTTGGCCTGCTCCCGCTCATATCGCGCGAAGGTGTTGCGGAACCACTGGTAGGATCCCGCGGCTGCGAGGGTGACCCCCATCGCGTGCCAGGTGCCGGGGGCGTTGTTGCAGCTGACCTGCAGCTTGCCTTCCGGATTTTCCATAAAGCCGGGCAACCCCATCGCGACGACGCCGGAGGTACCGAGCGTGACGCCGATGCGGCCGGGTTTGATCAGACCGAGGCCGGTGGTCGAGATGACCGCGTCGCCGCCGCCGCCCGAGATGACCGTGCCCGAGGGCAGTCCGGTGAAGGCGGCAGCTTCGTCGCTGACGTGGCCCGCCGCGTCGGTGGACTCGACCACCGGGGCGAACAGTGCGGGATCGATCCCGAGTTTTTCGAGCAGCGCGGTGCTCCAGGAGCGGGTGCGGACGTCGAAGAATCCGGTGCCGGAAGCATCGGAGACCTCGGTGATTTTTTCGCCCGAGAGACGGAACCGGATGTAGTCTTTGGGGTTGATGATCCGGACGGTTTTGGCGTAGTTTTCGGGTTCGTTCTGCTTCATCCAGAGGATCTTGCCACCCGTGAATCCGGTGAGCATCTGGTTGTTCGTATAGGTGAGCAGGCCGTCCAGACCGCCCGCTGCCGCGGTGATTTCCTCACACTGCTTGCCGGTGCGCTGGTCGTTCCACAAGATGGCGCGCCGTACGACCTGGTCGTCCTTGTCCAGCGCGACCATGCCGTGCATCTGTCCCGACAGACCGATCGCGGCGATGGTGCGGTCCTTGAGCTGTGCCATGACTTGCCTTAGGCATTTGGCAGTGGCCTGCCACCAGTCCTCCGGCTCCTGTTCGGTCCAGCCGGCCTGTGGGGTATACAGCGGATACTCCTCGATGACCGAAGCCAGAATGGCCGCCTGCTCGTCGATGGCGAGCACTTTGACGCCGGAGGTTCCGACATCGATACCGATGATGCAACGTTCTGCCATAGTTGGTTCCTCGCTTTTCTATAATGAGGATTGGGGTGAAAAAGACAACCGGCCGCGCGCGGCGGCACGAAATCCCATCCCTGTAAGTGTACCCCAGCGGGGCCGTTTCTGTAAACGAAGGACGCACCGTCGGAAGGCCGTAAACGCCGGTTCCGGAAGAGGTTCATAATGGGAGTGACTCTACCCGATTTATCTGTTCGAGGAGGAACAAGTTATGCCGGTATTCGATCACGACACCCATCCGCCAAAACCCGTCCGCCCCCTGTCGGGTGGCCTGGTTCCGGACGCCCCGGTCGACCTGGTCGTCCCCCTGGTGCGTCCCCGCGCGTTCCTGATCGATGAGATCACCTTTGCCAACGTCCCGTTTTTTGACGGCCTCACCTGCCGTCCGCTCAAAATGAACCTGATGGCCCCGCGCCGTCGATCCAACGAACGGTTCCCCATACTGTTGTTTCTCTGCGGGGGAGCCTGGCAGGCGATGGACAAAGACCTGTGGATACCGGAGTGGGTCTCTCTCGTCCGGCGCGGCTTTGCGGTCGCCTGCGCGGAGTATCGGGTCACCAGCGTCGCCCCCTGGCCGGCGCAGATCGAGGATGTCAAATCCGCCATCCGCTATCTGCGCGCCCACGCAGACACCTGGGGGCTGGATGCCTCTGCGATCGCGGTGGCGGGCGAGTCAGCGGGCGGACATCTGGCCGCCATGGCCGGTGCGACCGGCAAAACCCGCCGGTTTGACACCGGGGACTGGCTCGACCAGGATAGCGGCGTACAGGCGGTCGTGGATTTCTACGGTCCGACGGATTTTGCTCAAATGGCGGACTGGCCGACGGATTTCGACCACAACAGTCCCGCCTCGCCGGAGTCCCTGCTGATTGGCGGTCCCGTCCAAAAACACCCGGACCGGGTCGCGGACATCAATCCGATCACCTGGCTCACGCGAGAAGCGCCTCCATACCTGATTCTTCACGGCACCGACGACCGCACCGTCCCCTGCCACCAAAGCGAGCTGCTGTACGCAGCCCTCCGCACGCTGGAGGTGCCGACTGCGTATTACAGGTTGCTGGGAGAAGGGCACGCGACCGACGCGTTCGTCCAGCCTCAGGTCATGGATCTCGTGGCGGATTTTCTGGTGCACTTCCTGGCTCACCAGTAAACAAAAGACGCGGCCCGGAAATCCCGAGCCGCGTCTCTATCTTTCAACCTATCTGTCAGCCTTCCGGCACCGTCTCCGGTTCGGTCGTCCCCGTTCCGCCGCCACCGGACTGGGTCATCGGGTGGGAGCGCTGCAGCACGATCGCGCAAAGAATGAACAAGACGATGATCAGCAGGAAGGGATAGACGCGGTTCATGGCGGACAGCCAGCCCGCGATCCATCCGAACGGCGAGGAGATCGCAAGCATCAGGACGAACAGAAGTCCCGTGATGCGGGCACGTTCGTGCGGGTCGACATACATCACCAGCAGTGAATCCCTGCGGGGCCAGACCAGTGCGTTCGCAAATCCCTCCAGCACCACATATCCCGCCAACAGGCCGGGACCAACCACGGGAGAGAGCAGGAGGCAAGCGACCGCCGCGATGTACAACCCGAGCCCGACCGTCATCGGGGCCTTGATCGGATACCGGTTGAGCCGGTGCTGCAGACCGAAGATGAACGCAAGCATGATCACCGCCCGCACCATCGGGAAATACGCGATTAGCCACTCGGGGATGCCGGCCTGCTGGGTCGCGAACAGCGAGGTGAAGTTGCTGTTCACGATACCGGAGATGTTGAGAAACACGATGATCGCCAGAATCTGCAGCGTCGCGGGCGTCCGGAAGATCTGACGGAACACCCCGCGGTATTGCCCGAGCATTTGAAAATAGGGCATGCCGCGGGTTTCCCTCATGCGGATCTCGCCCTGTTCCGTTTCGTGCGAATAAATATAGAGCAAAATAAACTTGGTGGTCATCATGACCAGTGCGATCGCATACAGGATGCGAACGGCGGACACCAGCGGCATCACGCGCACCAGCACCCCCGCGAGGGGGGCAAAAAACACCGAAAGCAACCCGGAGATCGTACACCAGGTATACATGTCCACGAGCTTTCTGGAGTCGGCGTCCTCTACCATCAGACAGTTCCAGGACACCGCGGTGATTTGCATCATACTGTTGAACACCGCGGCGGCGACAAACCACCAGAAGTTCTGGGACAGCATCCAGATCACGGCCGGGATCGACCAGCCGAGGACATCGAATAGCAGCGTCGACAGCCGGCGGCCCATTTTGTCCACGAGCACCGAGCCCAGCAGCGAGGCCACGATCTGAAACACCATGCCGAGGGTCGCGATCAAACCGATCTGTGTGTCCAGCACCCCGAGGTGGTACATGTACAGCGTCGCGAACGGGGCATACAGGTGGAAGGGGATGCCCCACAGGGGTTCGGTGTACACGCAGGCGCGCGGATTCCCGCGGAGGCCGAGGAGGGTCTGAACCAGGGGGTGGTGAGGACGGGTCACGGCGGTTGTTTCCTTTCGGCACGGCCGTCGTTGGCCGTCTATGCATCAATATACCAAAGAGGGAGACGGGTTTCTATGGAGAACGGGACGGGATGGGCGAGACCCCTTCAGACGGGATGGGCGAGACCCCTTCAATCCACAGATATCACGTCGTCGGCGATCAGTCGGTCGACACACTCGCAGACCGCCTGCAAGGAGGTGTAACGGGGTCGGTACCCGATCAGTTTTTCCCCTTTTTCGATGCTGTACACGTTGCTGTGCATCAAATGTCCATGGGTCGTGCGGATGGATTCTTCGTCCCCCGTGGCGTCACACCACTCCTGCCAGGGCAGGAACCGGACGTTGGGCGTTTTGCCGAACCACCGGTACATGGCGTCCGCAAAACCCGCGAGCGACAGTGCCTGGGGGGAGACCGCGTGAAAAGACTCCCCGACCGCCTGTTTTCTGTGCGTCATCGCTTGCTGAAAGACCT
>JAAYKS010000337.1 GCA_012522285.1 Clostridiaceae bacterium
CTGATGGTGCTGGCGGATTTCGGACCGGGCGACCTTCTGGGGGCGCACCTATTGTTTGGTGCCGAGCCGGTGTATCCGATGACCATCGTAACCCGTACACAGGCCACTCTGATCGGGATCGGGCGGGAAGCCCGCTTGGACCTGTTGTCCGGGAATCGCGGATTTCTGGCATCTTATCTGGCTGCGATTTCAACCAATACCGGTGTACTAAGCGCGCGGATCCGGGACCAGCACCGGCGAAGCATCCGGGAAATCATACTTGTCTGGCTGCGGGAGCGGGTACAGGCGACCGGTGACCGGCGCGTGTCGCTCGGGATGAGCAAAAAGGCGATGGCTGAACAGATGGGAGTCCGGCGGACTTCGTTGTCGCGGGAGCTCCAGAAGATGCGGGAGGACGGTCTGATCGAGGTTGACCGGGATGCCATAACACTGTGCGGACCGTTGCCATGATCGTGAGTGTCAGTCGCAGAACCGATATCCCGGCACTGTACACGGATTGGGTTTTCCATCGTCTGGCGGCGGGGGAGGTACAGGTGCCCAACCCGATGAACCCCGCCCAGGTCCGGTGCGTATCGCTGCGTCCGGACGATGTCGACGGGTTTGTGTTCTGGTCCAAGTATCCAGCCCCTATGCTGGACCGGCTGGAAGACCTGGGGGACATTCCGTTCTATTTTCAATACTCGCTCAACCCCTACGGGGCGGACATCGAACCTGGTATTCCCTCATTGGAACGCCGGATCGAGACACTCCTCCGGCTGTCCGACCGGATCGGACCGGATCGGGTGACCTGGCGATACGATCCGATTCTCCTGAACAGCACGTGGACGCCCGCCCGTCATGAAGAGCAGTTCGGTGCCATGGCAACCGCCCTGGCGGGTGCGGCACGATCCTGCGTGTTCAGCTTTGTCGACCGGTATCGGAAGAACAGCAAGGCACTTACACGGCTGGGCATCCAGGCCTGGGACGAACCCGGCATGGACGACATGGCGCGCCGGTTGTCGGAGGCGGCCCGGGCGACGGGGTTGCGTCTTGAGACCTGTGCGGAACCGCTCGATTTGTCGACATACGGAATCGGTCACGCTGCGTGTGTGGATGCTTCACGGTTTGGACGGTTCCGGTCAGGGCCGGATCGCAATCAGCGCCCGGCTTGCGGATGTTCGCCCAGTGTGGATATCGGGATGTATGACACCTGTACGCTGGGATGCGTGTATTGCTATGCAAATGCCGGCCGGGAGGCCGCCCTTCGCGCGTTTCGTGCGCACGACCCGGAGGCGGATCGTCTTAGCCGCCCCCGAATCCCCGCAGACGATAGCACACCCCCGATTTGACGCCTGTTTCGTCCACATAATAGACCTCTGCTTCGTCCCGCCCGTTGGCGAGGACGACCACCAGAGACCCCCGCAAGTCCGGATCGGCATTGGACTCTGCAGCCGACCCGTACCGGGCAGAGGCGTTGTCTGTGATCAGCACCGCGGGTCGCGCATACTCCCCGGTGGGAGGAAAGGCGGTGTCGCAGACCACCTGGACGCTCCCGGACGCGGGATTGCGATAACTATTAGCGTCGGCCTCGGCGCTTCTGCTGTCCAGCATTGCTTTCAGGTAGAGGCAAAAGATATTTTGAGCTCCGGCTTCCCCCCCGGAGACGCTTTCCGAGGTCGCAAACAAATGCGCCCTATCGAACTGGTGTGCCATGGACACCATCTCTACATATAGCGACCCCACATTTGCCCTCAGCACGGCCCTGCGTGCATCGGCTGCAAAGCGGGACAAGACCATCATGGCAAACGTCGTGAAGATGGCGATGACCGCGATCACCACCATCAGATCGATGATGGCCCGCCCGCGTTTTCCCCGCTTTGCTGTCATACGGTATGCGGTGTCAAGAGTGGTACGGTACATGGGTCCCCTCCCCATCCTCCAGTGGTCTTTCTGCTCGCCCCCGCTTTTTTTCATCCTAGCACGCCGGTCAGGGAAAGAAAGATGTAAACAGAAAATGTAATCTAAGTTCAATCTGCAGGACATCCCTGCGCGCGAAGGGCTGGAAGCGTTACAATAAAGGCCGGACAAACATCCGCCGCACAACCGACTGTTGATCGCCAGAAGGAGGGTCTTCTCATGTCTTTACAGGTAGGATTGCAACTGTATTCGGTCCGCGGACCGCTGCAGCGCGACCCGGTCGGCACCCTGGAACAGGTGGTCGCCGCGGGATATCGCCGGCTGGAGGCCGCGAATGGAAATGCACATGCTGATCCCGGCATCGGGCTCGGCATGCCGGTGGAGGAAGCCCGCGCGCTGTTGAACCGTTTGGGTGCGACCCTGATCGGTTCTCATGTCAACCCCTTTGACGAGAGCAACTACCGCGCTGTGATCGACTACCACAAGGCGCTCGGCAGCCGCGCGATCATCGTTCCGATCCGCTTTTTCCACGATGAGGCGGATCTGGCCGCCGCGTGCCGGGAGATGAACCGGATGGGGGAGATCTGCGAAGCGGAAGGGATGTCCTACCTGTATCACAACCACTACCATGAATTCCGGCGGGTAGGCGGGGAGCGTATTCTGGACATCATCGCGGAAACCACCGATCCACGGTATGTGAATTTCGAGATCGATACGTTTTGGGCGATGCGCGCGGGCATGGATCCGGTTCGGACGCTCAAACATTACGGCACCCGCGTCAAAGCCGTGCACCAAAAGGATTTTGCCCAGCCCGGCGAGAAGGTCGGTCCGGAAAATCTGCTGGATCTTGTCGGAACCGATGGTTTCCTGACCGCACACCAGTTCGGGAGTGTGGTGTCACCTGAGGATTTTGTGGAAATCGGGACCGGCCGGATGGACATCCAGTCGATCATCGACACCTCGATCGCACTGGGATTGGTCTAAACAATCATCCTGGAGCAAGACCATTCCCGCCACGATCCGATAGAAAGCATGCGGATCAGCCACGATGGATTCGCGCGGTTCTCCGGATTGACTCTGGATTAAAAACACGCGCGTTGCCGCGCGTGTCAAGAAATGCTGGAATGAGCCGGACTGACCGCTGTGGATCGCAGCGGTCAGTTTTTGGTGTCTTGGGAGTCTGCATCGTCCAGTTTACGCGCAC
>JAAYKS010000338.1 GCA_012522285.1 Clostridiaceae bacterium
ATTTCGACACCGGCGACGGCGGGAGCGCCCCGCATGCAGAGCCGGATCCGGTTGAGATCGGAAACAGAATTATTGACGCGGTTCGCCGCCTGGGGTGCGTGCAGTACGACCCGCTCGACGTCGTTGGCCGCAACCACGACCTTGTGCTGCAAAGCCGTGTGCCGGGATATCGCCCGGACATGCTGGGACAGGTGCTGTACGGCCCGACCCCCCGCAAGTTGGTCGAAGGCATCGACAAGATGCTCGCCATGTATCCGGTCGAGGACTGGCCGTGTCTGATGCGGACGAGGCGCAGGTTGTTTGCAGAGTATGGATCGAGGCCCGCGGTCGCGGGTGTATTGCCGGATGTGCGCCGGTTCCTTTCGCAGATGGAAGGCTCGGTATCGTCGGAGGATCTGGATTACGACGAAAAAGTCCGTTGGCCGTGGGGATCGACCCGGCTGTCCAGAGCCGTGCTCGAAGCGCTCTGGTATGGGGGAGAGGTCGTCCTGCACCATCGCGAACGCGCGCGGCGCTTCTACGGTTTGACTTCACGATTCCTGCCGCCTTCCGTTATGGACTGCGCAGACCCTTTCCCTGACGATGCTTCGTATTTCCGGTGGCATACCTTGCGGCGGATCCGAGGGGTCGGCATGCTGAGGGACCGGCCCGGGAGTGCCTGGCTGGGGATCGACGGGTTTGGTTCTGCCGCGAGGTCGGCCGCATTCCGCGATTTGTTTGACAGCGGGGATCTGGTTCCTGTGCAGATCGAGGGGTTGCCGGCACAGCAGCCCTACTATATCGCGACACAGGATCTGCCGGTACTTGAACGTGCGCTCCGGGACGGTGCGCCGGGACACGCCAGGATGCTTGCCCCGCTCGACAACCTTATCTGGGACCGCCGGATGGTGTCGGAAATCTTTGGATTCGACTATACCTGGGAGGTTTACACCCCGGTCGTCAAGCGAAAATACGGACACTATGTGCTGCCGGTGATGCTAGGCGGCCGATTTGTCGCACGGTTCGAACCGGAACCTCACCGGGCGGGACGTCCGCTGGTGGTACGGCATTGGTGGTGGGAGGACGATGCGGGTACCAATCCAGAGGTGCGGGGGTCGGTCGAATCCGCGCTTGAACGATTTGCGGCGTATCTGGGAGCCGAAAGCATTGAGATGGAGACCCCTTTTTGATATCGTAAAGCAGTCAGAAAGGGAGGCGACCGTATGGACAGCACTTCTTTTATCGGATTCTCGCGGGATCTGACCATCGAGGAATACAACCGCCTGCGGGTCGCAGTCGGTTGGCAGCCGGTGGCACCGCGTTTGGCGCAACGCAGCCTGGACAACGCCCTTTTCATGACCGTCGCGCGCGTGGACGGCACCCCGGTCGGGATGGCGCGGGTGCTTGGGGACGGGGGGTATGTTCTCTATCTCGCGGATGTGATCGTACTGCCTGCCCATCAGCGTACAGGCATCGGTACCCGCATGATGGAAGATGTCATGGCGTACATCGACAGATATACGCTGCCGGGCGAACGCGTGTTTGTAAATCTCATGGCGGCCGCCGGCAAAGAGCCTTTTTACGCCCGTTTCGGATTTTCCCAGCGGCCCGAAGGCCCGTTAGGGTCCGGCATGTCGATGTATTACAGCCAGGACTGAGCCCGGACGCCCGTCAGGAAAAAACACCAGGAGGACAGACAAATGAGAGAACCACCGGTTATGCTCGATGGCAGGTTGCTTGCCAAGGAAATCGAAGCCGACCTTACCCGGCGCGTAGCCCGGATTCTTGAAAAGACCGGCGAGGTGCCGGCGCTTGCCACCGTGCTTGTGGGGGAGGATCCCGCTTCAGTCACGTATGTGCGCATGAAAGGAAACGCGTGTGCCCGCATCGGCATGGCTTCCCGGAAGGTGATTTTGCCCGACTCCTCCACCACGGAGGACGTGCTGGCGGCCATTGACGAGTTGAACCGCGCACCGGACGTGTGCGGTATTTTGCTGCAGCACCCGGTGCCTCCCCAAGTCGATGAGCAGCGCTGTTTCAATGCGATCGCACGGGACAAAGATGTCGACGGCGTCAATGTGGAAAGTTTTGGGGCGATGACGATGAAGCTTCCGGCGTTCGGCAGCGCGACACCGATGGGCATCATGGAAATCCTGGCCCGGTTTGACATTCCGGTCGCGGGGCGCGAGGCGGTGGTGATCGGGCGCAGTCCGATCCTGGGCAAGCCCGTCGCCATGTTGCTGCTCAACGCGGACGCGACCGTCACGATCTGTCACTCCCGTACGCGCGACCTCCCCGCGGTCGTTCGGCGCGCGGACATCGTCGTGGCCGCCGTCGGCAAACCCCTGTTTGTCCAGCCGGACTGGATCAAGGAAGGCGCCGTCCTGATCGACGCGGGTTACAACCCCGGCAACATCGGGGACATCGATCTCGCGAACGCCGCGCCTCGCTCTTCCGCCTATACCCCGGTGCCGGGCGGCGTGGGACCGGTCACCATTTCCATGTTGATGAAACAGACCGTAATCTCGGCCGAACGGCGCGCAGGACTGGCCTGAGCGGAGTAGTCGAGGATCCGGATGAGCGCATCCGCGGCCTGGATTTGCTCATGAGCCGCTACGGGTTGCGGGAAAAACCCGTCTACCGACCGGCGGTGCTGGCCCGGACCGTGGTCTTGA